>NZ_DAMCCR010000007.1:59942-72642 GCF_032058845.1 Pseudomonas sp.
CTGGGTTGCTGCGCTGCCAGTTGATCGGCCAGGCGCACGAATGCGCTCAGATCGAGCTGTTCGGGGCGCAGGCTGCCATCAACGCCGGCGGCCTCGATGGCGGCTGCATCGAGCAGACCCTTGAGTGTGTTGCGCAGGGTCTTGCGGCGCTGGTTGAACGCTTCGCGCACCACGCGCTCGAGCAGGGCAGGGTCCTTGGCCGGGTGCGGCGGGGGGTCGTGCGGCACCAGGCGGACGATGGCCGAGTCGACCTTGGGCGGCGGGTTGAACGCGCCCGGGCCGACGTTGAACAGGTGCTCGACCCGGCAGTGGTACTGCACCATGATCGACAGCCGACCCCAGTCGCCGCCGCCAGGCCCGGCGGCCATGCGCTCGACCACCTCTTTCTGCAACATGAAGTGCATGTCGCGGATCAGGTGGGCATGGGCCAGCAGGTGGAAGATCAGGGGGGTGGAGATGTTGTACGGCAGGTTGCCGACGACTTTCAGGCTGCGCGCGGGTACGCCGAGCTGGTTGAAGTCGAACTTCAGCGCGTCGCCCTGGTGCAGGCGGAAATTGTCGGCGTCGCGGAATTTGTGTTGCAGGATCGGCACCAGGTCTTTGTCCAGCTCGACCACATCGAGGTGCGCGCCGCTGTTGACCAGCCCCTCGGTGAGGGCGCCCTGGCCCGGGCCGATTTCCAGCAGGTGTTCGCCGGGCTTGGCATGGATGGCGCGCAGGATGCGATCGATAACGCCAGCGTCATGCAGGAAGTTCTGCCCGAAGCGCTTGCGCGCCCGGTGTTGGTAATGCTCGTTCATGGTCGGTTCTCGGCCATCTGGTAGGCGGTGTTCAGCGCGACGCGCAAACTGCCGGTGTCGACCCGGCCGGTGCCAGCGAGGTCCAGGGCGGTGCCGTGGTCAACCGAGGTACGGATGATCGGCAGGCCCAGCGTCACATTGACCGCCGCGCCGAAGCCCTTGTACTTGAGGACCGGCAGGCCCTGGTCGTGATACATCGCCAGCACCGCGTCGCAGTGCTCCAGATATTTGGGGGTAAACAGGGTATCGGCCGGCAGTGGGCCGCGCAGGTCCATGCCTTCGCCGCGCAGGCGTTCCAGCGTCGGCTCGATGGTGTCGATTTCTTCGCGGCCCAGGTGGCCGCCTTCACCGGCATGCGGGTTGAGCCCGCAGACCAGGATACGTGGCTGATCGATGCCGAACTTGTCACGCAGGTCGGTATGCAGGATGCGCGTGACTCGCTCGAGACGCTCGCCCGTGATGGCATCGGCCACGTCGCGCAAGGGCAGGTGCGTGGTGACCAGCGCAACGCGCAGATCACCAGTGGCCAGCATCATGACCACTTGTGCGGTGTGGGTCAGTTCGGCCAGGAACTCGGTGTGCCCGGAGAACGGGATACCCGCCTCGTTGATCACGCCCTTGTGCACCGGGGCGGTGATCATGCCGGCGAAGTCGCCGTTCAGGCACCCCGCACCGGCACGGGTGAGGGTTTCGAGGACGAACGCCGCATTGCTTTCGTCGAGCTGGCCTGCCACTGCCGGTCTGGCCAGCGGGGTATGCCAGACGTACAAGCTGCCGGCGGGCGCCGGCTGGTCGGGCCACTGCCCCGGTGCCACTGCATGCAAGCTGATCGCCAGCCCCAACTGCGTGGCCCGCTCGGCGAGCAGGTCACGGTCGGTGATGGCGATCAGGGGGTGGGGCTGGGCCTGCGTGGCGAGCAGCAGGCACAGGTCAGGACCTATACCCGCGGGCTCGCCCGGGGTCAGTGCGAAGCGCTTTGGCGTCACTGGGCGGCCTGGTCAGCGCCAGGCAGCTTGACTTCGACATAGGCCTCGTCGCGGATCTGGCGCAGCCAGCTCTGCAGCTCTTCGTCGTACTTGCGGTTGCGCAGCACGGTCATTGCCTGTTGCTCACGCGCTTGTTCGGTGCTGTCGGTGGCGCGACGGCCCAGCACTTCCAGTACATGCCAGCCGTATTGAGTCTTGAACGGGTGGGTCACGACACCTTGCTGGGCGCTGGCCATCTGTTCGCGGAACTCAGGGACCAGGCTGTTGGGGTCGACCCAGTTCAAGTCGCCGCCATTGAGCGCAGAGCCCGGGTCTTCCGAGAAGCTTTTCGCCAGTTCGGCGAAGTCTTCGCCGTTCTGGATCCGCTCGTACAGACGCTCGGCCAGTTGCTCGGTCGCCGCATCGCTGCGGATCTCGTTGGGCTTGATCAGGATGTGGCGAACATGCACTTCGTCACGCAGCACGTTGGCACTGCCGCCGCGCTTCTCTTCGAGCTTGAGAATGATGAAGCCGTTGGGGATGCGAATGGGCTGGGTGATATCACCTGTCCCCATGCTGCCCAGCAGCTTGGCAAAGTCAGGCGGTAGCTGACCGGCTTTACGCCAGCCCATTTCGCCGCCTTCCAGGGCGTTTTCACTGGCCGATTGAGAAATCGCCAGCTGGCCGAAGTCAGCACCTTGACGCAGCTTCTGGTAAACGTCACCTGCCTTGCGCGCGGCTGCCTGGATCGCATCCGAGTTAGCGCTTTCAGGGGTAGGAATCAGGATGTTGGCCAGTCGGTATTCTTCCGACAGCTGCATCTTGCCCATGTCCGAGGCGAGGAAGTTCTTCACTTCCTGCTCCGACACCTGAATACGCTCGGCGACACGACGCTGGCGCACGCGGCTGATGATCATTTCGCGCTTGACCTGCTCACGCGCGTCATCGAACGACAGACCATCACGCGACAGGGCCGCGCGGAACTGATCCAGGGACATGCCATTGCGCTGGGCAATGGTGCCGATGGCCTGGTTCAGCTCTTCATCGGTGATACGGATACCTGAACGTTCGCCAATCTGCAGTTGCAGGTTTTCCACGATCAGGCGCTCGAGCACCTGCTGCTGCAGCGCACTGGCAGGCGGCACGCCGCCGCCACGCTTGGCGATGGTCTGTTGGACTTCCTGGGTGCGCTGGTCCAGTTGGCTTTGCATGACCACGTCGCTGTCGACGATGGCCACTACGCGGTCCAGAGGTTGCACGGCGGCATGTACCGCCCCACTCAGCAGTGCGACGCCCAGCAGCGCTGGGCGGATGCGATCAAAAAGCTTGCTCTTCACGTTCGCGGTAACCTTGAATGCCTTGGTCGAGGAAGGATTCGACTTTCTTGCCAACGACGCCGCCGAGGCCCTTGAGGACGATCTGCAGGAAGACGCCATGGTCGCCCTTCTCGTTCTGTGGAGCCGCCTGGCTGTAATCGTCGAAATCAAGCCAGTAACGGTTGATCAGGCGCAGCTTCCAGCAGCAGTTGTCATACTCGAAACCGCCCATGGCTTCCAGGGTGCGGTTGCGGTTGTAGTCATGCTGCCAGCGTGCGATGACGCTCCATTGCGGGACGATCGGCCAGATGACCGAGAAGTCGTGCTGCTGGATCTTGTAGTAGTCCTTGATGAAGTTGGGCTGGCCTTCTACGCCGTAGTTGCCACCACCGACTTTCCACGTACCGGTTGCCGTGTCGAAGTTGATCTGGTCATTGCGATAGCGATAACCCAGGTTGACGATCTTGTTCGGCTCGTCTTCAGGCTGGTAGTGGAACATCGCGCTGCCCGAACGGGTGCTGTGGCTGTCCGGATCCCAGTTGAAGTCGGAGTTGAAGCGCCAGTCGCGGTTGAAGCGGTAGCCGTAGACCAGGGCGTAAGGCGAAACGTCCGAGGTGCTGTCGCTGCGGTCACGGTAGTCGATACCCGGCAGCTGGACTTCACGGTCCTTGAAGTACAGGGCCTGGCCGATGCTGAAGGTCTGGCGCTCGAAGCCATTGTCCTCGATCCAGCGCGTGGTCACGCCCAGCGACAGCTTGTTCTCGTCGCCGATGCGATCGGTGCCCGAGAAGCGGTTGTCGCGGAACAGCGAGTCGTAGCTGAACAGGGTTTCGGCCGTGTCGAACAGCGGTATGTCAGCCTGTTCCTTGTTCGGCACGTACAGGTAGAACATGCGCGGTTCGAGGGTTTGGCGGTAGTTGGTGCCGAACATCGATGTGTTACGGTCGAAGTACAGGCCGCTGTCGACGCTGAAGACAGGAATCGAGCGGTCGATCGAGCTGCTGTAGCTGGCATAGCCCGGCTCCGACGCTTGAAGTGCAGCATCGCGTTTACCTTGGCCATCCAGGTCGAGATCGTACTGGGTGTAGACATACTTCAGCTTCGGCGTGACGTAGCCGTAGCTCGCCTGCATCGGCAGGCTGATCGACGGCGCGAGATTCAGGCGCGTGCCGTTGGCGCGTGCGATACCGGTGATGTTTTCGTCGATCCGGCGTCCCAAGGCGATGCCGCCGACGCTGTCATCGAGATTGCCGTCTTTGTTGAACACCGTGCCGTCTTTCAGATCGCGGTCAAACCGCACCGCCTCGGTTTCATAATCGAAGTTCAACCCACCCGGCTGGAACGGCAGCGTCCCGTTCAGGGTGATTTGCGGCAGGCGATCGTACGGCGTGATCTGCGAAATGGTCGCCGCCTCGTAGGCATGCGCGTTCAACCGTGCGGTGTAGCTGTCGCCGCGGTAGGTCAGTGCGCCCTGCTGATCGAGGAAGTCTTTGCGCTCGACGCCGATCTGATCGGATTCGAGGTCCTGGAAGTAGAACGGGTCGCTGATGTCGGTGTAGTTCACCTCGGTCATCAGACGGTCGTTCAGGCCACCCTTGTGTTGCAGGTTGACCATCCAGCGCTTGTCTTTGTAGTCGGTCTGGCGCTTGCGCTCGTCGCTGTCGTCATTCAGGTAACCGCCGCCGACCTGACCTTCGCTGGACTCGGTGAGGTAGCGGAATTCGCCTTCCATCAACAAGCCGCGTTTGGTCATGTAGCGCGGGTACAGCGTGGCGTCGTAGTTCGGCGCGAGGTTGAAGTAGTACGGCGTGACCAGCGTGAAGCCGCTGTCGCTGCTGCTGCTGAACGACGGCGGCAGGAAGCCGGACTGGCGACGGTCATCGATGGGGAAGTAGATATAAGGTGTGTAGAACACCGGAATATCCTTGACCCGCAACGTGACGTTGGTTGCCGTACCGAACCCGGTGGCCGGGTTCAGGGTGATGTTGTTGCCCTTGAGCTGCCAGGCGTTGCTGCCCGGTTCACAGGTGGTGTAGGTACCATCCTTGAGCCGGATGACGGCGTCTTCGGCACGCTTGGCGTACAGCGCGCTGCCGCGGATGCGTGATTTGTGCATCACGTATTCGGCGTTGTCGACCTTGGCTGCGCCGGTATCGAGCTGCACTTCGGCCCGATCGCCGACCACCAGCGAGCCGTTGTCGCGCAACTTGACGTTGCCCTTCAATTCGCCGCGGTTCTCGGTCTGATACAGGTTGGCCTCATCGGCCTGCAACTGCATGCTGCCCTGGCGCATGACCACGTCACCGGCGAGGGTCGCGACTTGCTGTTCCTGCTGGTAGCGAGACACCTTGGCGTTGAGGTAGGTCGGCGACTCGTCCTTGGGCGTGGTGTCATTCATGCCCGGGCGGGTTGGCTCGATGTAGGCGCCGCCACAGTACGGGCCGGTTTCGGCCAGTTGTGCAGGGGTGAGCTTGTCACGCGGAACCCAGTCGAGGTGGCTGTAATCGGCACTGCGCGACTTCAGGCCGCGGCCCTTGGCCTCGGTGACCTGTACGGGCTTGTCCTGGGGGGCGTCGGCGCTTTGCGCAACGTCACCCTGGTCGCTGCCAGATTGCGCGGCGCCCTTGTGCACAGGCCGTGGGGGAAGGTTATCGCTGGCCTTGGGCTTGCAGTCCCAACCACCCGAGGCGGACACTTGGCAGTTGAACTGCTCGGCAGCCATCACCTGCGGCGTGGCCAGAGTTTGCAGGGCCAACAGGCCGCCGGTCACCAGCAACGGAAACTTTCTACGAAACGCGGGGGATTTCAATGCCATCTTATTAGTCCGGGCTTCCTGCGTGCCATCTGCCCGCGTGTGGGGGCCGCACGCCTCTCGATGGTCTGAAAAAGATGCTGGATAATAAAGCATGACCCGCTTGACGGCTAGGGCCGTCGGAGACCCATGTAATGCCCGAACATGATGTACGCCTGCAACACCTGAGTCAGTGGCTGGATGAGCAACTGCCGACCCTCTTCCTGAACAATGGCTGGGGCACCGTTCCCGCGGGAACATTGACCGCCGCCAGCAGTGACGCCAGTTTCCGTCGCTACTTCCGCTGGCAGGGGGGCGAGCGCACGCTGGTGGTGATGGACGCGCCGCCGCCGCAGGAAAACTGCCAACCGTTCGTCGATATTGATCGGTTGCTGGCCGAAGCCGGTGTCAACGTGCCGCTGATCCACGCGCAGGATGTCCCGCGCGGCTTTCTGTTGCTGAGCGATCTGGGTCGGCAGACCTACCTCGATGTCATCGAACCCGACAACGCCGACCGCCTGTTCGCCGATGCCATCGACGCCTTGCTGACTTTCCAGCAGTTGCCCTGCACCGCGCCGCTGCCGCATTACGACGATGCCCTGCTGCGCCGCGAGCTCGAGCTGTTCCCGCAGTGGTATGTGGCGCACGCACTGAACCTCAGCCTGACGGCTGCTCAGCAGGCCACCTGGCAGCGAGTCAGCCAGCACCTGATCGACAGCGCCCTGGCCCAGCCGAAGGTGCTGGTGCATCGCGACTATATGCCGCGCAACCTGATGGTCAGCGCACCCAACCCGGGTGTGCTGGATTTCCAGGATGCGGTGTACGGCCCGGTCACCTACGACATCACCTGCCTGTTCAAGGACGCCTTCCTCAGCTGGCCGCAGCCGCGTGTCGATGGCTGGTTGCGCGACTACTGGAACCAGGCGCGTGCAGCAGGCATCCCGGTACAGGCCGATTTCGACGCTTTCCAGCGCGCCAGCGACCTGATGGGTGTCCAGCGTCACCTGAAGGTGATCGGCATCTTTGCGCGCATCTGCCACCGCGATGGCAAGCCGCGCTACCTGAGCGACGTTCCGCGCTTCTTCACTTACATAGAAGAGGTCATCGCGCGCCGGCCTGAACTCGCTGAGCTGGGCCAGTTGATCAGCGAGCTGCACACGGGAGCCGCACGATGAAGGCCATGATCCTGGCCGCCGGCAAGGGCGAGCGGATGCGCCCGCTGACCTTGCACACGCCCAAGCCGCTGATTCCATTGGCCGGCCAGCCGTTGATCGAATACCACCTGCGTGCGCTGGCCGCAGCCGGGTTCACCGAGGTGGTGATCAACCACGCATGGCTTGGCCAACAGATCGAGACGCACCTGGGCGACGGCCGGCGCCTGGGCGTCAACATCGCCTACTCGCCCGAAGGCGAGCCGCTGGAAACCGGCGGTGGCATCTTCAAGGCGCTGCCGCTGCTGGGCAGCGAGCCGTTCCTGCTGGTCAACGGCGATATCTGGACCGACTACGATTTCGCCCGCCTGCGTGCCCCGTTGCAGGGCCTTGCCCATCTGGTGCTGGTGGACAACCCTGGCCACCACGGCGCAGGTGACTTCAGTCTCGCGAACGGGCAGGTCGGCAACGACGGCCCGGCGAAACTGACCTTCAGTGGTCTCTCGGTGCTTGACCCGGCACTGTTCAGGGACAGCCAGGCCGGTGCCTTCAAGCTCGCGCCGCTGTTGCGCCAGGCGATCAGTGAGGCACGGGTGACCGGCGAGTACTACACCGGCGCCTGGGTCGACGTCGGCACGCCCGAGCGGCTCGCCGAAGCCGAACGCCTGATCGCCGAGCAGCCCTGAGCATGTGGTGGCCAAGCACATTGCTGGGGCTGGGTGCAGGCTTTGCCGTAGCCAACATTCCCGGTGCCCTGCTAGGGGGGCTGCTCGGTCAGGCCATGGACCGGCGGCTGCGCGTGCACGGCTGGGCAGACCTCAACGACCGCCTGCATGGCCGCGGGCCATTGCGTGACGAAGACCTGTTGTTCGTCCTGCTCGGGCGCCTGGCCAAGAGTGACGGGCGCGTCGAGCAGAGCCATATCCGTCAGGCCCGGGAAGAGATGCTGCGTCTGGACCTCTCCGAGGCGGGTCGGCTGCGCGCGATCGAGGCCTTCAACCGCGGCAAGACCGGCAAGGACCGGCTGGGCCATCATCTGCGCCGGATCAAACTGCAGGCCCATGCCAGCGAGGGTACGGTACGCGCCTGCTGGCGCATGGTCTGGGCCGACGGCAAGGCAGGTCGCGAAGAGCGCACGCTGTTGGCCGAGTGGGGCGTGCAGTTGGGGCTGGGGCGGCTGCAGGTTCAAGCCCTGGCGCGTGAGTACGAGCCCCGGGGCATGCCGCGCGAGCCCTCATCGCTCACCTACGCGGGGGCGCTGCGGATGTTGGGAGTGACGGCCAGCACTGCGCCCACTGACATCAGGCAGGCCTACCGCCGGCTGCTCAGCCAGCACCACCCGGACAAGCTGCAAGGCCAGGGCGCCAGTGCCGCGCAGGTCCGCGCCGCGACCGACCGGACCCGCGAGCTGCACCAGGCCTACGCGCTGGTACGCAAGCGTCACGGGCTGTAACGCTGACCCAGGCTCGGAACATTACTGCTGCGGACTCAACCAGCCCTTGACCCGCCTGAACAACTGCTCCTGTTGCGCTGCGCTGTCACCGGGCGTGGCGATCAGCGAGAGCTGGCGGTACTGGCTGTCCTTGACGCGCTTGGTGGCCTGCAAGCGCTGCTGAGCGGCGTTCTTGTCCTGGCTGCGCAGGGCGTAGTAGATGTCGGCTGTCGGCACTTTCAAGGTCGGCAGCAGGCTGTGCAGGTTGTCTTCGACCCGCGCTGGCGTCTGCGCCGCGACCATCACCAGCTTCTGCACCTCCGGCGGCTGCTGCTCGCTGAGAAACCGCGCCGCCCAGTAGGCGCCGCTGCCATGCCCGAGCAAGACGATGGTTTGCGTGTTCTGCGACTGGGCATAGCTGACCGCAGCTTTTATACGGGCGAAGATCCGCTCGGCGTCAGCCTTGTCGTTGTGGTCGCTGGCCTGCGCTGCGTCGGTGCTTTCGGCCGTGTCTGCCTCGGGCGAGGTGGCTTGTGCGACGTTGGCGTTGGCGTCATCCGGGGTGTCCTTGGCAGGCGCCGTCTGGCCATCGGCGCTGGCCGGTGCCGCAGCCGGGGCAGGCTCGGCGCGGGCCTGAGGCTGCTCGGCCACCAGGTCCGGCAAGGTGATGCTCAAGCTGTGCCAGCCGCTGTCTGGCAGCTTGCGGCGCAAGGGGCCGACGCCGTTGGGCCAATCTGCCGTTTCACCGGCGCCAGGCACGATGATCACCGCGCCCTTGGGGTC
The DNA here is from genome assembly GCF_032058845.1 of Pseudomonas sp. GTDB lineage: Bacteria > Pseudomonadota > Gammaproteobacteria > Pseudomonadales > Pseudomonadaceae > Aquipseudomonas. Next base: position 69,181 of record NZ_DAMCCR010000007.1, read on the forward strand.
GCTGTCGTTGGCCGGCGTCCACAAGGCCAGGAAGCTGTCGCTGCCAGCCTGTAGCGTGCGCTGTTGTTCCTTGGGCACCAGCCGTTCCAGTGCCTGGGCGTCGTCTGCGCTACGGTCGGCCAGGGGCGGACGCGGTGCAGGCGCCGTCACCGGGGCAGCGGGAGGCGGATCGTCAGCGGCGTGGCCCACTGGCACAACGGTTACAGCTAGGCAAAAGGCCACCAGCGATGTGCGATAAAGTGAGAACATCGGTCCGTCCAACGTCAGAATGTTCCTCGCAGCCTAATCGTATTTTTCCCCTCCGGCCACGCGTGATGGCCACCCTTTTGCCAGGATGCGCTTAGAGATGAAGCCCGTGCGTTGGCTGTTGATGGTCTGCTACTGCTGCCTGCTCAGCAGCCTGGCGTGGGCGCAGGCGCCTTCGGTCGGCCTCGAACCTGCGCAGCAACAGTGGCTCGACGCCCACCGCAACCTGCGCGTGGGCCTGGTGCTGCAAGCGCCCTACGCGCAGTTCGACCGGCGCCTGCAACAACTCTACGGCGCCAACGTCGAGCTGGTGACCTGGCTCGGCCAGGCACTGCGCCTGGACCTCACCTGGCGCAACTTTCCTGACCAGGCGTCGCTTGAGCACGCCCTGCAGGCAGGCGAAATCGACTTCGCCCCTGGCCTGATGCAGACCCAGGCCAGCCTGCGCCTGTGGCTGTTCAGCGACCCGTACATGCGCATCCCGCAACGGCTGGTCGGCCCGCGCACCGGCGCGGTGGCCGTTGACCTCGAGCGGTTGGCGCCTGACGAGCGCGTGGCCGTGCGCATGCCCAGCGCGCTGGCCGATTACCTGCGCAGCAACTATCCCCGGCTGAACCTGCAAGGCGTGCCCAATGAACGCACCGCCTTGCAATGGACCGTCGGCGGCCAGGCGAGCTACGCCGTGCTGGATGAGGCCCAGCTGAGTCGGCTGTCGCGGGAAAACGAATTCGCGGACCTGGCGGTCGTGGGTGACATCGGCCTGCCGCAGTTGCTGCGCCTCGGTTCGCGCGCTGACTGGCCAGCGCTGGCCGAGGTGCTCCAGCGGGGTATTCAGGCGATGCCCGCCAGGACCCTGGAACAGATCCACCAGCGCTGGCTGCAACCCAAGTACCCGCGCTTTGCCGAATCGGCCGGCTTCTGGCAGAACCTGGCCCTGCTGCTGGGGGTCGTGTTGCTGTGCGCGCTGGCCACGCTGGCCTGGCAGCGGCGCCAGCAACGCTACCTCGAACGGCAGTTGCTGGAGACCCGTGAAAAGCTCTCCGAGCGCCAGCTGCGCGAAGAATCCCTGCGCCTGAGCCAGTTCTCCCTCGACCAGAGCACCATCGGCATTCTCTGGGTCAACTGGGACAGCCATGTGCGCTATGCCAATCAGGCGGCCGAACGCATGCTCGGCTACCGCGACGGAGAGCTGCTCGAACGCCCGCTGAACGACTTCGAGCCCAACCTGCACATGGACCGCTGGCTGGAGCTGTGGAAGCGCGCCCGTAGTGGTGATGACATCGAGCACTTCGAGAGCCACTGTCTGCGCGCCGATGGCACGCTTCTGCCGGTCGATCTGTCGTTGTCGTTCCTGCGTTTTCGCGACGCCGAATACCTGGTGGTGTTTCTCACCGATGTGACCGAGCGACGCCGTGCCCTGGCACAACTGCGCGAGAGCGAGGCGCGTCTCAAGGGCATTGCTGGCAATGTGCCCGGGCTGGTGTTTCGCCTGGAGCGCGACCCGGACGACGATGGCCTGGAATTTCCCTACATCAGCGAGGGCAGCCAATCGCTGGTCGGCTACTCGCCGGCGAGTCTGCAGCAGCCGGACATGGGCTTGCGCAGCCTGGTGCATCCCGACGACCGCGCCGACTACCATCGCGTCCAGGACCTGGCCCTGGCCAACGATCAGGACTGGTCATGGCAGGGCCGGGTGCTCACTCGCGAGGGCGAGCAGCGCTGGGCCGACATCAAGGCCAGCAGCCGGCACCTGGGCGATGGCCGGGTGGTCTGGGATGGTGTGGTCTGGGACATCACCCAGAGCAAGCGCGCCGAGCAGGCGCTGGAGCGTTCCCAGGAGCAGTTGCGCGAGCTGTCGGCGCATCTGGAAAGCGTGCGCGAAGAAGAAAAGGCGCGCATCGCCCGTGAGGTGCACGACGAACTGGGCCAGATGCTCACCGTACTCAAGCTGGAGGTGTCGATGTGCGAGCTGGCGTACGCCGAGCTCGACCCTGGCCTGCAAGAGCGGCTGTCGAGCATGAAGCGCCTGATCGCCCAGCTGTTCCAGTTGGTACGCGATGTGGCCACAGCCTTGCGCCCGCCGATTCTCGATGCCGGGATCGCCTCGGCCATCGAATGGCAGGCGCGTCGCTTCGAAGCGCGCACGCAGATTCCGTGCCTGGTGCAGGTGCCCGACAGCCTGCCGGCCTTGAGCGATGCCAAGGCCACGGGTCTGTTCCGTGTGCTGCAGGAGGCGTTGACCAATGTCATCCGTCACGCCCAGGCGCACACGGTGCAGATCGAGCTGGTGCATGAACACCCACGCTTGCGCATGACCGTCATCGACGACGGCGTGGGCTTTGCCCTCGACGACAGCCGGCCGACTTCGTTCGGCCTGGTTGGCATGCGCGAGCGGGTACTGATGCTCGGTGGCAGCATGACCCTGGACAGTGAACCCGGCGAGGGCACCAGCCTGAGCGTGACCATCGCAGTGCAACAGGAGGAACGCGTGTGATTCGAGTGCTGGTGGCAGAAGACCACACCATCGTCAGAGAAGGCATCAAGCAACTGATCGGCCTGGCCCGCGACATGCAGGTGGTGGGGGAGGCGGGCAATGGTGAGCAGTTGCTTGAAACCCTGCGGCATACGCCGTGCGAGGTGGTCTTGCTGGACATCTCAATGCCTGGCGTCAGTGGCCTGGAGGCGATCCCGCGCATCCGCGCTCTGAACGATCCTCCGGCGATCCTGATGCTGTCGATGCACGATGAGGCGCAGATGGCTGCCCGTGCCTTGAAGGCCGGCGCGGCCGGGTATGCGACCAAGGACAGTGATCCGGCGCTGCTGCTCACCGCCATCCGCCGCGTGGCGGCGGGCGGGCGCTATATCGACCCGGCGCTGGCCGATCGCATGGTCTTCGAGGTTGGCCTGACCGAGTCGCGGCCCCTGCACACCTTGCTCTCGGAGCGGGAGTTCTCGGTGTTCGAGCGCCTGGCCCACGGCGCCAACGTCAACGACATCGCCCAGCAGCTGGCGTTGTCGAGCAAGACCATCAGCACCCACAAGGCGCGGCTGATGCAGAAGCTGAAAGTGCATTCGCTGGCCGAACTGGTGAAGTACGCGATGGAGCACAAGTTGCTTTGAGTGCTCTGTTTGCGACAGAGGGCGAGGCGGCTGCGTTGGGTTGGCTTCGCCACCGGCCCAGCATAGACAGCATCGGTTCAGCCAGTAGATGGAGTT
>NZ_DAMCCR010000008.1:0-68001 GCF_032058845.1 Pseudomonas sp.
TCTTGCTCAGCCACATGTCACGCATCGAACCATCCTTGATCTGCATCGGATAGACGTGCTCGGAACGATCGATCGCGATGTCGATGAACACCAGCCGGTCTTTCATCGCAAAGGCCTCTTCCAGCTTGGGCTTGAGATCTTTCAGGCTGGTGATGCGAATACCGACGTGGCCATAGGCCTCGGCCAGCTTGATGAAATCGGGCAGCGACTCGACATAGGAGTGCGAGTGGCGACCGTTGTAGGCCATGTCCTGCCATTGGCGGACCATGCCCAACACACCGTTGTTCATGTTGACGATCTTCACCGGCAGGCCGTACTGCATGCAGGTGGACAGCTCCTGAATGTTCATCTGGATGCTGCCTTCGCCCGTGACGCAGGCGACGTGGTCGTCAGGGAAGTTGAGCTTGACGCCCATGGCTGCGGGGAAACCGAAGCCCATGGTGCCCAGGCCGCCGGAGTTGATCCAGCGATTGGGCTTGTTGAAGCGGTAGTACTGCGCGGCGAACATCTGGTGCTGGCCGACATCGGACGTGATGTAGGCATCGCCGTTGGTGACTTCGCACAATGTTTCGATCACGGTCTGCGGCTTGATGACGTCGCCGTCGCCCTTGTCATAAGGGAACAGGCCGCGGTCGCCACGCCATTCGTTGATCTGCTTCCACCAGGCATCGGCGGCCGCTTTGTCGGGCTGCTCGCCGATTTCCTTGAGGATCGCCTGCATTTCCGTCAGCACGCTGTCGACAGGGCCCACGATGGGCACGTCGGCCTTGATCAGCTTGGAGATCGAGGCAGGGTCGATGTCGACATGAATGATCTTGGCATTGGGGCAGAACTTGGCCGGGCCATTCACCACACGGTCATCGAAACGCGCGCCAACGGCGAAGATCACGTCGGCATTGTGCATGGTCATGTTGGCGGTGTAGCTGCCGTGCATGCCGAGCATGCCGATGAACTGATCGTCGCTGCCCGGGAACGCACCCAGACCCATGAGGGTGTTGGTCACCGGCAGATTCAGCGATTTGGCGATGGCCGTGAGCGCTTCGGAGCCGCCGCCCAGGATCACGCCACCGCCGGCGTAGACCACCGGACGCTTGGCGGCCAGGAGCATTTCGGCGGCCTTGCGAATCTGCCCGGAATGGCCACGTACAGCGGGGCTGTAGGAGCGCAGCTTGACCTTCTTCGGATAGACGTACTCGAACTTTTCAGCCGGGTTGGTCATGTCTTTGGGAATGTCGACCACGACGGGACCAGGGCGACCGGAGTTGGCCAGGTAAAACGCTTTCTTGAGGATTTCCGGGATCTCGCTGGCGTGCTTGATCATGAAGCTGTGCTTCACGATCGGACGCGAGATGCCGATCATGTCGGTTTCCTGGAAAGCATCGGTCCCTACCATGGTGCTGGGCACCTGGCCAGACAGGATCACCATCGGGATCGAGTCCATGTAAGCGGTGGCGATGCCGGTAATGGCATTGGTTGCGCCGGGGCCGGAGGTGACCAGCACCACGCCTGCCTTGCCGGTGGCTCGGGCATAGCCATCAGCCATGTGAGTGGCGGCCTGCTCGTGGCGAACCAGGATATGTTCGACTTCCGGTTCCTTGAACAGGGCGTCGTAAACATGAAGGAGAGCACCACCAGGGTACCCGTAGATATGCTTAACGCCTTCGTCGCGCAAAAAACGGACGACCATTTCAGCGCCGGATAAGAGCTCCACGATGTTCACCTCTAAAACGCCAGAATACCGTCCTTGATGGACGGGTCTTAATAGGTTTACTGCCAAGCAGAGCATGAGCGAAAACGTCAGCACTGACTGAGCAAGTATTGGGATCACCCCAGAGTGTTGCGGGGGGTCCCACCCAGCGCGAGGTAACGCGTTGCGGGGTGTAACAGGCGGCGCGGGTATGCGCCTCATGATCTGCTTGGCGGGTCTGCTTCTGGCAGTCCCCCTACAGCGGAAACTGGATTCTTCTGATTCAGCGGCTTCAAGTCAAGAAAAATTATTGCCGATATTTCATCAGGATGATTAGTTGCCACCACGTTTATCTTTTGTTGCAGCAGAAAAACGAACATTCCAACGAAAAAGAGCCGCAATCTGCGGCCCTTGGAGTAAAAAGCGAAGAAATCAGGCGGAGGGATCGATCAAACGGTCGAAGGCTGCCAGTAGTCGGCGCAGCTCGCGACTCTGCTCCGGACGGCTGGCAAACACCGTTTCGGCCATCACCAGAACACCAGACGCATTGGGCAGCGCATGGCCGCCCTCGATGATCTGGGCCATGCGCGGCAGGAAAATCCATTGCAGCCACTGCTCGAAGGGCATGGTGTCGACGGCAAACGGGACGGTACTGGCCAGCGCCTGCGCGCTGGGCGCTTGGGTCACCCACCAGCCTTGCACCTTCAATTCTCGCTCGATGAGCAGGAGGTGGTCAGCGATGTCCAGCACGCGCTGCTCGACCGTCACAGGCTGACCTTGGCTTTCTGCCGTGCCAGCGCTGCCCCGGCGCTATCGCCTTGCTTATCACGGGCCTGGGCAATGGTGTTCCACAGTTCGGCCTGCAGGCTTGGGCGACCATTGGCGTACGTCAGCGCGCGACGCGCGAGCTGCTCGGCCTGCGGCGCATCACCCTGATTCAAGCGCACTTGCGCCAGGCGGAAGAGCACCTGGGGTTCACGCGGCGCGATGCGCTGCGCGCGCTCGAGGCTCGATGAAGCGCCATTGAAATCGCCACTGACCTGCTGTTGCTGCGCCGTCGTCAACAACGCCAGCACCGGACCGTCGAGTTGCTCGTCGGCAGACAGCTCGGTGGAACGCGTGTTCTGCGGAATGCCCGAGGGCGTGCTGGCCCGCGGTGCGGCTTGCGGGCTGGACATCGAAGCGATGTCGAAAGGCTCGTCTGCCACCGGATTGGGGTCGGAGGTGACAGGTGCGGTATTGATCGGCGCCGTGCTGATCGGTGCGGCAGTGCTGCCAGCCGGGAATGATTGGATCGGCGAGGCGCCCGCGCCCTGCGGGATCATCACCGTCACCCCGGAATCCTCTGGCAGCGACTGCGCCTGAGCCGTTCCGTTCCTGGGCGTTGCGGCAGCCGTTTGCCGTTGCTGGATGCGCTCGCTGTTGGACACGCGAGAACTGGAATCAACCACCGGGATGTTGCCGCGCGGCACGCTGGCACACCCCTGCAGTACGGCCATGGCCGTCAAGACTGGAACCCACCACTTGTTCAATTCACGCCCTCTCATGCTCTAGTGCTCAATTGATCCAGCCCTTGACCCAATCCATCACCGAATCATCAGGCGCTTGCTGGCTCGCGCAGGCAGCGCCGGCCGCGGGCTCACTGCCGCGAATATACGGCATCTGAACGGCACCCGGACAGCTCTGGTCCGAGCCCTGCCCGGTGTTTGGATCGATCCACGCCTGGATGACGTTGTCAGGTTGTGGCATGTCCAGCGGCAGCGGATCGGCCTTGTGCATAAAGCTGGTCCAGACCTGCAAGGCACCGGTCGCGCCGGTGAACGGCGTGGTGCCGTTGTCGTCACGGCCCAGCCAGACCACTGCCAGCAGGTCCTGGCTGAAGCCGGAGAACCAGCTGTCACGCGAATCGTTGCTGGTGCCGGTCTTGCCCGCCAGGGTCAGGGAGCTTGGCAGGACACTGTAGACCGAGCGCCCGGTGCCTTCACGCATCACCCGCTGCATGGCGTTCTGCACCAGATAGATGGCGCCCCCATCGAAGGTCTGCTGAACCTGGAACGGGTAACGCTTGAGGGGTTCGCCTTCCGCGGTCAGCACGCTGCGGATGCCACGCATGGGCGTGTTGAACCCCCCATTTGCAATGGTCTGGTACATGGTCGCAACCTGCATCGGCGACATGCCACCGGCGCCCAGCAACATGGCCGGGTACGGCTTCCAGTCCACATCCACCCCGAGCCGGCCGATGGTCTTGATCACACTCGGCACGCCCACTTGCAGGCCGATCTTGGCCGTGGAGAGGTTGTAGGAGTTGGCCAGCCCCTGATACAGGTAGATGGTGCCGTGTGGCCGGCGGTCGTAGTTCTGCGGACGCCATACCTGGCCATCGGCGCCCTTGACCGAGAAGGCCTCGTCTTGCACCAGGCTGGTCAGGGTGAAGGTGCCCGGTTTTTCCAGCGCGGTCAGGTAAACGGCGGGCTTGACCAACGAGCCGATCGGTCGTACTGCGTCGATGGCCCGGTTGAAGCCGGCGAAACCGGACTGACGGCTGCCGATCAGCGCCTGTACTTCGCCGGTTTCCGGATTGCTGACCACCATCGCCGACTCGACAGCATCCGAGCCCTTGCGTCCTGCCAGACGCTTGAAGGTCTCGGACATGGAGGTTTCGGCCTTCATCTGCAGGATCGGATCGAAGCTGGTGAAGATGCGCAGGCCTTCTTCGGTCAAGTCTTCGTCGCGGTAGTCCTGGCGCAGCTGGCGCTTGACCAGGTCGAGGAAGGCCGGGAACGAGCTGTCCGCCAGGCTGCCACGGGTGGTGACGCCCAAGGGCATTTTTTTCGCGGCATCGACCACCTCCTGGCTGACCACCCCTTGCTGGGCCACCAGGTCGAGCACCAGATTACGCCGCTGCAGGGCGCGCTCCGGATAGCGACGCGGGTTGTAGTAGGACGGCCCCTTGACCATGCCGACCAACAAGGCGATCTGGTGCAGTTTGAGCTCCGATAGCGGCTGGCTGAAGAAGAACTGGCTGGCCAGGCCGAACCCGTGCACAGCACGCTGACCATCCTGGCCGACGAAGACTTCGTTGAGGTAGGCCTCGAGAATTTCGCGCTTGTCGTAATGCAGTTCCAGCAGCACCGCCATCATGGCCTCGGTGAGCTTGCGGCTGAGGCTGCGCTCGCTGGTGAGGTAGAAGTTCTTGACCAGCTGTTGAGTCAGGGTACTGCCGCCCTGGCGCATGGTACCGGCCGACGTGTTGACCCAGATCGCGCGGGCGATGGATTTGGGTGATACACCGTGGTGGCTGTAGAAATCCCGGTCTTCGGTGGCGATCAGGGTTTCGAGCAGGTACGGAGGGACCTGATCGATATTGATGAGGATGCGGTCTTCGAGATTCTTCGGGTAGATGCCGCCGATCATCAGCGGTTCGAGCCGTACCACATCCAGCTTGCCGCCGTTGGCGCCCGCCAGGCCGGCGACGTAGTCGCCCGAGAAGCGCACACGCACGAACTGCGCAGGCTCCATGCCTTCATAGAACTGGAAACCGCGCGTGTTCAGGTCGACCGTGTTGCCGTTGACCGAGGCCTGGCCCGGGCTGCCGGCCGCGGTTTCACGGCGGTAGCCCAGCGCGTCGAGTTCGGTGAGGAAATCGTTCTTGCTCAGCTTCTGGCCGACGAACAGCTCAAGCGGCCGTGCGTACACCTTTGCCGGGATGGTCCAGCGCTTGCCCGAAAACTTCTCTTGCACGGTGGCATCGAGATAGACGGCAAAGCCTGCAAGCAGCACCAGGCCGACCAGACTGAGCTTCAGGGCCCAGCCCAAGAGGACGCGGGCGCGGCCAGGAACGGGTTTTTTCGCGGTACGGGATTTTCGGGATCGAGTCATGGCGGCGGATTATACGCACTTTACTTTGGCTGGGCAGACATCCCAGCGGTTTGCAGGGGAGGCCCCATTGACCATAATGACCCCTTTGAATTCCCTGCCCTCTTGAAGGATCGCTCGTGAGCCAAGCCCTGATCAACGCGCTGCAGAACAGCGCCCTCTACCCTCACCCTGTGGACGGGTTCGAACTCATCGAGACCCACATCTCCTGGGTCCTGCTCACCGGCGAATACGCCTACAAGATCAAGAAACCGATGAACTTCGGCTTCCTCGATTTCACCGAGCTGGGTCAGCGCCAGCATTTCTGCCAGGAAGAGCTGCGCCTCAACCAGCGCCTCACCGACGACCTGTACCTGGACGTGCTGCCGATCACCGGCAGCGCCGAAGCGCCCTGCATCGGTGGCGAGGGTGAAGCGATCGAGTATGCGCTGAAAATGCGCCAGTTCCCGCAACGCCAGATGCTCAGCGCCTTGCAGGCCGACGGCGAACTGACCGCCAGCCACATCGACCAGATGGCCCGGCAAATTGCCGAGTTCCACCTTGCGGCACCGAAGGTGGACGACAGCAATCCACTGGGCTCGCCAGACAGCGTGATGGCACCGGTGGAACAGAACTTCGAGCAGATCCGCCCGTTTCTCAAGGACGCGGCAGACCTGCAACAACTCGACAACCTGCAAGCCTGGGCGCACAGCAGTTTCGAGCGCCTGCATGCACTGCTGGCGTCGCGCAAGGCCAACGGGTTCGTGCGCGAGTGTCACGGCGACATCCACCTGGGCAATGCGACGCTGATCGACGGCAAGGTGGTGATTTTCGACTGCATCGAGTTCAACGAGCCGTTCCGCATGACCGACGTCTATGCCGATATCGCGTTCCTGGCCATGGACCTCGAGGACCGCGGCCTGAAATGGCTGGCGCGGCGGTTCATCAGCCAGTACCTGGAGCTGACCGGGGATTACCAGGGCCTCGAACTGCTGAACTTCTACAAGGCCTATCGCGCACTGGTGCGGGCCAAGGTGGCGCTGTTCAGCCTGGCGCCGGACGCTGATGGCGTACAACGCGCTACGACCCTGCGCACTTACCGCAACTACGCCAACCTGGCAGAGAGCTACAGCGCCATTCCTTCGCGCCTGCTGGCGATCACCCACGGCGTCTCGGCGGTGGGCAAGAGCCATGTGGCAATGCGTCTGGTCGAGGCGCTGGGGGCCATTCGGGTACGTTCGGATGTCGAGCGCAAGCGTCTGTTCGGTGAGCAAACGGCAGACGCCGGCTCGCTGGCCAGTGGCATCTACGACGCCGATGCCAGCACGGCGACCTACCAGCGCCTGCATGAACTGGCGACGATGATTCTCAAGGCCGGCCTGCCGGTGGTGCTTGACGCCACCTACCTCAAGCAGCATCAGCGCCAGGCCGCTGCGCACATTGCCAACGACACGGGCGTGCCGTTCCTGATTCTCGATTGCCAGGCGCCGGAGGCGGTGATCATGAGCTGGCTGGAGCAACGTCAGGCCGAGCAGGTCGATCCGTCCGATGCCACGCTCGAGGTGGTCAAGGCTCAGCAAGCGAGCCGTGAGCCGCTTGACCCGCACGAGCTGCTGCAGAGCAAGCGGGTCGACACGCACCAAGCCAGCGGCATGGATCAGCTGATCGAGCAGATTCGTCAGCGCCTGCCAGGCCTGTAACGTCGCTGAAACACCTTCGTCGGGGCCCGGTCGCGGCCCCGCACGGCGCGCATGCGCCTTGCCCATGCCCCGCTACACTTGTGATGCTCACTCGCTGAAGATTTCCCCAAACGACACCGTTCAGCCATCGCAAGGAGGCCCGATGAATGATGAGTTGCGGCATCTCAAGAACCTGGGCAAGACCTCCACACAATGGCTTCACGCCGTTGGCATCCACACCATTTCCGATCTGCGTCGCCTGGGCGCGGTCGGCGCGTACCGTGCGGTACAACTGCGCGGATTTCGCGTCTCGAAGGTGTTGCTGTATGCGATAGAGGGCGCTCTGCAGGATGTTCACTGGAACGACCTGCCAGCAGAACGCAAGCAAGCACTGCTCGGGCAACTGGACGCCAAGTCCTGAACGCAAAAATAGTGAAATAAAAGATCACAAAGGGTTGACGTAGAAATGAGAATCGTTATGATTCTCACAACTGGTCGCGAGACTGGTTGGATAAGCTGAAAGCCCTTGGTTCGGACTCTCAGATTATCTCCTCATCAGGCTAATCACGGTTTTTGACCCGGCAATTTGCCGGGTCTTTTTTTGGCCGACGCTTTTGTGGATGAGGGGGGACGATGATCTGGTCCATCATCTGCCGCAACCAGATCAGGGGCCGTTCTCATGCGCCTTTCACGGCTTGCGTATGAGAGCGGCCCCTGCGCGGGTCAGCCTTTGCGAATTCACGATCAGCGCATGATGATCAGGGGATGCCCGCGTTCCGGGTGCGCTTGCACCAGCACGTCGATCCCGAACACTGCGCGCAATGCCTGGGGTGTCAGCACCTGGGCCGGCGTATCCAGCGCATGGCAAGCCCCCTGCGCCAGCAGCAGGATGCGGTCGCAATAGCGCGCCGCCAGGTTCAGGTCGTGCAGGATCACCATCACCGCCGCACCACGTTCGGCCACCCCACGCACCGCTTGCAAGGTCGTGTGCTGGTGCAGCGGATCGAGCATGGACGTCGGCTCGTCGAGCAGCAAGGTGGTTCCCGCCTCACCCGGCCACAGCTGGGCGAGCACGCGCGCCAGGTGCACCCGCTGCCGCTCACCGCCAGACAGCTCCAGGTAGCTACGCTCACACAGATGCCAGGCATCGGCAGCCTGCAAGGCGGCTTCGATCACCTGCCGATCGTGCTGCTCGCCGGTATCGAAAGGCAGCCGACCCAGGCCCACCACTTCCTCGACACTGAATGAAAACCCCAGGCTCGACACCTGCGGCAAGACCGCCAGGCAACGTGCCCGAGCCTGCCCGGCCCAGCTGGCCAGGTCACGGCCCTGCAGACTGACCCGCCCCGAACTTGGCCTGAGCTCACCACACAGCACACTCAGCAGGCTGCTCTTGCCCGCCCCATTGGGCCCGAGCACGCCCACGACCTGGCCGCTGTGCAGTTGCAGGTCGATGCCGCGCAGCACCTGCGTGGTGCCACGACGCAGGTGTACCCCCTGGACCTCCAGCATCACCCGCGTCCTTGTATCAGCAGAAACAGAAAGAACGGCGCGCCGATGAAGGCCGTGACAATCCCGATGGGTAGTTCAGCCGGCGCCAGTGCCAACCGCGCGATGAGGTCGGCGAACAACAGCAGCGTACCGCCCGCCAGCAACGAGGCTGGCAACACGATGCGGTGATCGGGCCCCGCCAGCATCCGCACCAGGTGCGGCACCACCAGACCGATGAAGCCGATCAGCCCGGCCGCCGCCACGGCCGCACCGACGCCAAGGGCGGTACAGAACACCAGTTCGCGCTTGAGCCGTTCCACGTCGACACCCAGATGACGCGCTTCCGATTCGCCGAGCAACAGCGCATTGAGGGCCCGGGCCCGGCGCGGCAACCATAGCGCGACGCCGCCGGCCACCAGCAGCAATGGCCACAAGCGCGGATAACTGGCGCCATTGAGGCTGCCCAGGTTCCAGAAGGTCAGGGTGCGCAGTGTGGCGTCGTCGGCCAGGTAGGTGAACAGCCCTACGGCGGAACTGGCCAGTGCGGTCAGCGCGATGCCCGCGAGCAGCATGGTCGCGACGCTGGTCTGACCGTCACGGCGGCCCAGGCGGTAGACCAGCGCCGTCACTCCCAGCCCTCCGAGAAAGGCGCAGACCGATAACAGATACGGCGCGAACGCCTCATTGATGCCGCCCAGCCAACTGCCGCCCACGATCGCCACGGCCGCGCCCAGTGCAGCGCCACTGGCCACCCCGACCAACCCAGGATCGGCCAGCGGATTGCGAAACAAGCCCTGCATGGCCACCCCAGACAACGCCAGCACGGCGCCAACCGCCAGCCCCAGCAAGGTGCGGGGCAGACGAATCTGCCCCAGGATCAGCTCGGCCTGCCCCAGCCCTTCACCCGACAGTGGCATGCCCAGCAGCCGCAGCCCGGCCCGCAGCGTATCGCTCAGCGGCAAGCTGACCGGCCCCAGCGCCAACGACAGCCAGACGGCCAGCAGGCACAACAGGCTCAGGCTGATGAACAGCGTTCGCGGCGCCAGCAGCCGCCTCATTGACCCGAGCTGACCTGGCTGTCGGGATAGAACGCCTGCAGCAATGACTGCAAGGTCGCCGGCAGGCGTGGCCCGAGGCCGCCCACCAGCAGGGTGGGATCGAGCGAGATGACACGTTTTTCACGCACCGCCCGCGAGCCCGCCAGCGCCGGGTTTTTTCTTGAGCAACGCCTGCAAGGCTGCGTCGCCCGCCAGCGCGCGGTCGGACACCACCAGCACGTCCGGATCGAGCGCGGCCAGCGCTTCCACCGACAGCGGTTTGTAACCCTGATGAGCGGCCAGGTTGCGCCCGCCGGCCTGCTGCAACAGCCACTCGGCGGACGTGCCCTGCCCTGCCATCAGCGGCTTGCCGCCCGCATGGCCGACCAGCAGCAGTACACCAGGTGCCGGTTGCCGGGCTTGAGCACGTTTGACAGCCGCAGCGATGGCGTCGATCTGCTGGTGATAACGGCTTGTCAGTGCTGCCGCCTGCTGCTCGGCGCCGAGCAACACACCGAGCCGCTCGAGGTTGTCATCCAGCGCGGTGAGGGTAGCGTCGCTGGAAAACAGCTCCACCCGCACACCGGCCCCCTGCACCTGCTGCACGACCGGCGGCGGGCCCATTTCATCGGTCCCGACCAGCACATCAGGACGCAGGCTGAGAATGCCTTCGGCCGACAACTGTCGCTGATAGCCCACACTCGGCAAGGCCTTGAGCGATTCAGGGTGCTGACTGGTGGTGTCGACCCCCACCAGACGCGCTTCCCCGCCCAGTGCACTGATCCACTCGCTCAACGCACCGCCGGCACTGACCCAGCGCTGCGGCAGGTCAGCGGCAGGGGCCAGGGTGGGCAACGCGACAACGGCGCACAGGGCGAGCAGAGCGAGTGGCTTGCGTATCATCGGAAATCCTCGTTCAAAGCGGGTGACGCGCCTTGTGCGGCACGACGCAACTGCGCACCCTACACGGCCGGCACGAAGCGTGGCGGCAATTTGATAATTATTCGCATTGAAGCGTCAAGCGACGCCCGCGTTCCCAAGGTTGAACCGTCCATGGATTTTCTGTGCCCCTCCAATGCCCTGCCCGAAGGCACCAGCCGCACGTTCAGTGTGGGCGATCTCGAACTCTTCGGGGTGCGTCGGCAGGGCCGCGCGTACCTGTACCGCAACCGCTGCCCGCATCGCGGCATCGCCTTGCAGTGGTCTGCCGAGGCCAGCCTGCTGGAGCCCGGCGCGCAGCTGATCGAATGCGCCCATCACGGCGCACTGTTTCTCATCGACAGTGGTGAGTGCGTCGCCGGGCCTTGCGAGGGCGAAATGCTCGAATCCCTGGGCTGCCATGAAGACGAGCGCGGCCTCTGGCTCACGCGCCCAGCAGCACCGGAATCGCCCGATCGATGAAGATCTGCCCGGCATCGAGCCTGGCGCCATAGGCCAGGACCTCCACGCCGTCGGCAACCGCGGCGCGCAATGCCTGGCCATACGCGGCATCGATTTCATCGGCCGGGCGCACGGCCTCCACGCCTGTCAGGTTCACGCAGTACAACTGCACTGCGCGCACGCCCTGCCGCGCCAACGTGGCCAGCTCGCGCAGGTGCTTGGCGCCGCGCTGAGTCACGGCATCGGGGAACGCCGCCACCGACGAGTCGGGATAACCCAGCGTCACGCTCTTGACCTCGACATACGCCGGGCCGCTGGGATAGTCCAGGCGAAAGTCGATACGGCTGCGCTCTTCCCCATACGCGACTTCACGCTTGAGCGCGGTGAAGCCGGCCAGCTCGCGGATCACCCCGCCACGCAACGCCTCTTCGACCAACGCGTTGGCGCGGCCGGTATTGACGCAGGCCAACCGCCCTTGCGGGGTCTCGCTGAGCTCCCAGGTGCCGGGCAGCTTGCGCTTCGGATCATTCGAGCGGCTGAACCACACTTGCCCGCCTTCGACCATGCAATTGAACATCGAGCCCGTATTCGGGCAGTGGATGGTCAGTTGCTCACCGCTGGGCAACTCGATATCGGCCAGAAAGCGCTTGTAGCGGCGCAGCAAGCGACCTTCTTCCAGCTCGGGTTGAAAGCGCATCAGCCCTGCCAGCTCCGCAAGCCGCGAGCAATACGCTCCACCGCCTGTTCCAGGCGCGGCAGGCTCTGGGTGTAAGCGAAGCGCACATGGTGACCGGCCAGGTGACGGCCAAAATCCAGCCCTGGCGTGAAGGCCACGTGCTCGGTTTCGAGAAAGTGCCGGCAAAAGGCAAAGGCATCGCCGCCGAATGCGCTGATATCGGCGTACAGGTAGAACGCGCCCTGAGGCTCCACGGCAATCCCGAAGCCCAGGTCGCGCAAGGCGGGCAGCAGGTAGTCACGGCGGCGCGCGAACTCGGCGCGGCGCTGTTCGAGGATGCCCAGGGTGTGCGGCTCGAAACAGGCCAGGGCCGCATGCTGGGCCATGCTCGGGGCACTGATGTAGAGGTTCTGCGCCAGCTTTTCCAGGTCAGCCACCGCCGCCGGCGGCGCCACCAGCCAGCCCAGGCGCCAGCCGGTCATGCCGAAGTATTTGGAAAAGCTGTTGAGGACGAAGGCCTGGTCGTCGACCTGCAGCACGCTTGGGGCATCCATGCCGTAGGTCAGGCCGTGGTAGATCTCGTCCACCACCAGATGGCCGTGCCGCGCATGGACTGACCGGGAGAGGCTGGCCAGCTCGTCCTTGTCCAGCACCGTGCCAGTAGGGTTGGCAGGCGACGCCACCAGCGCGCCCACGGTGTCGGTATTCCAGTGCCGCTCGACCAGGCCTGCGGTCAGCTGGTAGTTCACCTCGGGCCCGACCGGTACCAGTTGCGCGCCGCCTTCGACCAGGCGCAGAAAGTGCCGATTGCACGGGTAGCCTGGGTCGGCCAGCAGCCAGTGCTTGCCCGGATCGACCAGCAAGCTGCTGGCCAGCAGCAAGGCGCCTGAGCCCCCGGGGGTGATGAGGATGCGTTGCGGATCGATGTCGAGCCCGTAGCGCTGGGCATAGAAGCCGGCGATGGCCTCGCGCAGCGCGGGCAATCCGCGCGCGGCGGTGTAGCGGGTGTGGCCGGCAGCCAGGGCGGCCTGACCCGCGGCAACGATGGGCGCGGCAGTGGTGAAGTCGGGCTCGCCGATCTCCAGATGGATAACGTCGTGGCCCGCGGCTTGCAGCTCGTTGGCCCGCGCCAGCAAGGCCATGACGTGGAAAGGTTCGATGGCGCGACTGCGTGCGCTGTAGGGCTGCGTCATGGGCGGCTTCTCGCTGAAGGCTGGGCTGGAAGATTTCTTGCTACCCCGCGCCGAACGCGCCAGACACGGCGCTGTCAATACGCAGGATCGGGCAGGGTAGCGCACCCCCGATCTATCTGGTAAGTTCGGCGGCTCGCAGTCGCAGGGCCGGCGGTCGCCGGAGATGGAGCATCCTGCGCATAGGATCAGATGAGTGAGAGGCGGTCTATTCATGTCCACCGTAGAAAAGCAAAAAACCGGTCAGACCATGTACGGTGTCGAGCCCTATAAGGAAACGAAGGGCGAAGAGTACATGGGTGAGCCCATGAGCAAGCACTTCACCAAGCTGCTGACCGCTTGGAAAGGTGAGTTGATGCAGAGCGTCGACCGCACCGTGGACCACATGAAAGACGAGGCAGCGAACTTCCCTGACCCGGCCGACCGCGCCAGTCAGGAAGAAGAGTTCGCTCTGGAGCTGCGCAATCGCGATCGCGAGCGCAAGCTGATCAAGAAGATCGACAAGACCCTGCAGAAGATTCTTGACGAAGAATACGGCTGGTGTGACAGCTGCGGCATCGAGATCGGCCTGCGCCGACTGGAAGCCCGCCCAACTGCCGACCTGTGCTTCGACTGCAAGGAAATTGCCGAGAAGAAGGAAAAGACCAGCGGCAAGGGCTGATGCTTGTCAGTTGAGTCGAGTTGAATGAGCTGGGGCTGCCTGGCAGCCCATCGCGGCTGACCGGAGCGCCGGACCGGCTGCTCCCACACACTGGTATCAACCTACAAGATGGCACCAGACTGTTGGAGCAGCCCGTCAGCCGCAGTGGGCCACCAACTGGCTCCGATCATTCAACTGGCTGGCATCAAGCGGCGAAGGCCAATCTTCTTCCATCTGAACGGGGCGCACTGAGCGCCCCGTTTCGTTTGTGTGCACTCCCTGATCATGACCGACTCTCGCTACATCGGACGTTTCGCTCCCACCCCCAGCGGCCTGCTGCACTTTGGCTCGCTCGTCGCGGCGCTGGCCTCCTGGCTCGATGCTCGCGCCGTGGGGGGCCGCTGGTTGCTACGTATCGAAGACACCGACCCGCCCCGGGAAATGCCCGGCGCTCGCGACGCCATCGTGCAGACCCTCGAATGCTATGGCCTGGAATGGGACGGTGAGGTGGTGGTGCAGAGCGAGCGGCATGCGGCTTATGCCGGCGTGGTGGATAGACTGTTCAACCTGGGCCTGGCGTACGCCTGCACCTGCTCGCGCAAACAACTGGAACGCTACAACGGCGTTTATCCCGGCTTCTGTCGGAACGCGGGCCATGCGCGGGAAGGCGCGGCCATTCGTCTGCGTGTGCCAGAACTGCTCTACCGTTTCACTGATCGCGTGCAAGGCAACGTCGAGCAGCACCTGGGGCGCGAGGTGGGCGATTTCGTCATTCAGCGCCGTGACGGCCTGTACGCCTACCAACTGGCCGTGGTGCTGGATGATGCCTGGCAGGGGGTCACGGATGTGGTGCGCGGCGCCGACCTGCTGGACAACACCCCGCGCCAGCTCTATCTGCAGGAACTGCTGGGCTTTCCCCAGCCGCGCTACCTGCACATCCCGTTGATCGTGCAGCCCGACGGACACAAGCTGGGCAAGACCTACCGCTCGCCTGCGCTGGCCGCCGACCAGGCCACGGCACTGCTGCTGCGCGCCTTGCGGGCGCTGGGGCAGGCCACCGAGCCTGCGCTGCTGCAGGCCTCCCCTGCCGAGGTACTGGCCATCGCCCGCCAGCGCTGGCAGGTCGAGGCCATCCCGCGCCGGGGCAGCCTCGCCGAAGCCGACCTTCACTAGAAGACTTGCCCCAACGGCCGAAGCCCAATAGATTCGGCCCCTTGGTTTCAAGGCAGGGAAGCGAGCCCCCTGGCGTCGCCCCTGCTCGACCTGCCTGTGTCCGCACGCCCACTCATCGAGGCCAGCATGTACATCTATCGTTTGGTCCTGCTTCTGGTGGTGGGGATCTACCTGTTCTCCCCCGCCATCATGGACTGGTGGATCGACCCCACCGGCGCCTGGTACCGACCGTACCTGCTCTGGCTGATCCTCATCGTCGTCACCTTCATTCTGCAGAGCCAACGAGATGCCGATGAGCTTTAGCCTCACCCAGATGATCCTGCTCAGCGCCGGCTACCTGCTGGTGCTGTTCGGGGTGGCCTGGATCAGTGAACGCGGCCTGATTCCGCGCGCCGTCATCCGCCACCCGCTGACCTACACCCTGTCCCTCGGGGTCTACGCCAGTGCCTGGGCCTTCTATGGCTCGGTCGGCCTGGCCTATCAGTACGGCTATGGTTTTCTCGCCTGCTACCTGGGGGTGTCGGGCGCCTTCCTGCTGGCACCCGTGCTGCTCTACCCGATCCTCAAGATCACCCGCACGTATCAGCTGTCGTCGCTGGCCGACCTGCTGGCGTTTCGCTTTCGCAGTACCTGGGCAGGCGCGCTGACCACGATCTTCATGCTGATCGGCGTGCTGCCGCTACTGGCGCTGCAGATCCAGGCCGTGGCCGACTCGATCAACATCCTCACCGGCGAGCCGGTCAAGGCACGGGTCGCCCTGGCGTTCTGCGTGCTGATCAGCCTGTTCACCATCTTCTTCGGCTCACGCCACATCGCCACGCGCGAAAAGCACGAAGGGCTGGTGTTCGCCATTGCCTTCGAATCGGTGATCAAGCTGCTGGCGCTGGGCGGCATCGGCTTGTACGCGCTGTACGGCGTGTTCGGCGGACCGCACGAACTGGAAGTCTGGCTGCTGCAGAATCAGACCGCGCTCGCCGCCCTGCATACGCCGTTGCAGGAAGGCCCTTGGCGCACGCTGCTGCTGGTGTTCTTCGCCTCGGCCATCGTCATGCCGCACATGTACCACATGGCCTTCACCGAGAACCTCAACCCGCGCTCGCTGGTGAGCGCCAGCTGGGGGCTGCCGCTGTTCCTGCTGCTGATGAGCCTGGCGGTGCCGCTGATTCTCTGGGCCGGCCTGCGCCTGGGCGCCAGCACCAACCCTGAATACTTCACCCTGGGCCTGGGCATTGCCGCCAACAACAAGGCCCTGGCGTTGCTGGCCTACATCGGCGGGTTATCCGCCTCGAGCGGGCTGATCATCGTCACCACCCTGTCGCTGTCAGGCATGGCGCTGAATCACCTGGTGCTACCGCTGTACCAACCGCCAGCAGAAGGCAACATCTACCGCTGGTTGAAATGGACGCGGCGCGCCTTGATCGTCGCCATCATCGCCGCCGGGTTCGTCTTCTACCTGACCCAGAACAACCACCAGAGCCTGGCCAATCTGGGCATCGTGGCCTTCGTTGCCACGCTGCAGTTTCTGCCGGGCGTGCTGTCGGTGCTGTACTGGCCGACCGCCAACCGGCGCGGCTTCATCGCCGGTCTGCTGGCGGGAATATCGGTGTGGATGGTGACCATGCTGTTGCCGCTGGTGGGCAATGTGCAGGGCTTCTATATCCCGCTGCTGGACATGATCTACGTGCTCGACGACACCAGCTGGCACATGGCGGCCATCGCCTCGCTGGCGGCCAACGTCTTGCTGTTCACCCTGATCTCGCTGTTCACCAACGCCAGCAGTGAAGAAGTCAGCGCCGCCGAAGCCTGCGCGGTGGACAACGTGCGCCGCCCGCAGCGACGCGAACTGCATGCCGCCTCACCGCAGGAATTCGCCACGCAACTGGCCAAGCCACTGGGCGCCAAGGCGGCGCAAAAAGAGGTGGAACAGGCCCTGCGCGACCTCTACCTGCCGTTCGACGAGCGTCGGCCTTATGCCCTGCGGCGTTTGCGCGACCGCATCGAGGCCAACCTGTCCGGCCTGATGGGCCCGAGCGTGGCGCAGGACATGGTCGAGACCTTCCTGCCGTACAAGTCGGGCAATGAAAACTACGTCACCGAAGACATTCACTTCATCGAGAGCCGGCTGGAGGATTACCACTCGCGCCTGACCGGCCTGGCTGCCGAACTCGATGCGCTGCGCCGCTATCACCGGCAGACCCTGCAAGAGCTGCCGATGGGCGTGTGCTCGCTGGCCAAGGACCAGGAAATCCTCATGTGGAACCGGGCCATGGAAGAACTGACCGGCATCGCCGCCAAACATGTGGTCGGCTCACGCCTGATCACCATCGGCGAACCCTGGCGCGGCCTGCTGCTGGGCTTCATCAACCTGCCCGATGAACACCTGCACAAGCAGCGCCTGGCTCTGGAAGGCCAGCCCCGTTGGCTCAACCTGCACAAGGCGGCCATCGACGAGCCACTGGCGCCGGGCAACAGCGGGCTGGTACTGCTGGTCGAAGACCTCACCGAGACCCAGGCGCTGGAGGACAAGCTGGTGCATTCCGAGCGGCTGGCCAGCATTGGTCGGCTTGCCGCCGGGGTGGCGCACGAGATTGGCAACCCCATCACCGGCATCGCCTGCCTGGCGCAGAACCTGCGCGAAGAACGCGAGGGCGATGGCGAGATCATCGAGCTGTCGAGCCAGATTCTCGAGCAGACCAAGCGGGTGTCGCGCATCGTTCAGTCACTGATGAGCTTCGCCCACGCCGGCGGCAGCCAGCAGAACAGCGAAGAGCCGGTGTGCCTGGCCGAGGTCGCACAGGATGCCATCGGTCTGCTGGCGTTGAACCGGCGCAATTTCGAAGTGCAGTTCTTCAACCTGTGCGATCCGCAGCACTGGGTCGAGGGTGATCCACAGCGCCTGGCCCAGGTGCTGATCAACCTGTTGTCCAACGCCCGCGATGCCTCGCCACCCGGCAGCGCAGTGCGGGTACGCAGCGCCTTGAGCGAAGCCAGCGAGCACATGGTCGACCTGATCGTCGAAGACGAGGGCAGCGGCATTCCGAAGAACATCATGGACCGCCTGTTCGAGCCGTTCTTCACCACCAAGGACCCGGGCGAAGGCACCGGCCTGGGCCTTGCGCTGGTCTATTCGATTGTGGAAGAGCATTATGGACAAATCACCATCGACAGCCCCGCCGACCCCGAACGGCAGCTAGGCACCCGGATCCGCGTTACCCTGCCACGGCATGTCGTAGCGACGTCCCCAGACATTCGAGACCGTCGAGAGAATTGAATCAATGCCGCACATTCTGATCGTCGAAGACGAAACCATCATCCGCTCAGCCTTGCGCCGCCTGCTCGAGAGAAATCAGTACCAGGTCAGCGAAGCCGGTTCGGTACAGGAAGCCCAGGACCAGTTCAGCATTGCCACGTTCGACCTGATCGTCAGCGACCTGCGCCTGCCCGGCGCACCCGGCACCGAGCTGATCAGGCTCGGTGAGGGCACGCCCGTACTGATCATGACCAGCTATGCCAGCCTGCGCTCGGCCGTGGACTCGATGAAAATGGGTGCGGTGGACTACATCGCCAAGCCGTTCGACCACGACGAGATGCTCCAGGCGGTGGCGCGCATCCTGCGCGACCGACCCAAGGCGGCCACACCGGCACCGGCGGCTGAAATCCGCAGCGGCGGTGGCGGCCGATCAGCGGCAGCGGACAAACCGGCCAGCGCCAATGCCTCCGGCGACATCGGCATCATTGGCTCCTGCCCGCCGATGCTCGACATGTTCAGCAAGATCCGCAAGGTCGCGCCCACCGACTCCAATGTACTGATCCAGGGTGAGTCCGGTACGGGCAAGGAACTGGTCGCGCGGGCGCTGCACAACCTGTCGCGACGGGCCAAGGCCCCGATGATTTCGGTCAACTGCGCAGCCATTCCGGAAACCCTGATCGAGTCCGAGCTGTTCGGGCATGAAAAAGGCGCCTTTACCGGTGCCAGCGCCGGGCGCGCCGGTCTGGTCGAAGCGGCGGACGGTGGCACGCTGTTTCTCGATGAAATCGGCGAACTGCCGCTTGAAGCGCAGGCACGGCTGCTGCGTGTGCTGCAGGAAGGTGAAATCCGTCGAGTGGGTTCGGTGCAGTCGCAGAAGGTCGATGTGCGCCTGATCGCTGCGACCCACCGCGACCTCAAGAGCCTGGCCAAGGCCGGGCAGTTCCGCGAAGACCTGTACTACCGGCTGCACGTCATTGCCCTGAAGCTGCCGGCACTGCGCGAGCGGGGCGGTGACGTCAACGAGATCGCCCATGCCTTCCTGGCCCGCCAGCGCACCCGCATCGGCCGTGATGACCTGAGCTTTTCTGCAGAGGCCGAGCAGGCCATTCGTCACTACAGCTGGCCAGGCAACGTGCGCGAGCTGGAAAACGCCATCGAGCGTTCGGTGATCCTCAGCGAGAGCCCGGAAATCTCTGCAGACCTGTTGGGGATCGACATCGAACTGGGTGATCTCGATTACCGTGATCCGCTGGACCAGCTGCCCTCCTCGGCGACGGTCAGTGGCAATGCCAGCCATGATCCGAGCGAGGACCTGTCGCTGGAGGACTACTTCCATCACTTCGTGCTGGAACACCAGGACCACATGACCGAAACCGAGCTTGCGCGCAAGCTTGGGGTCAGTCGCAAATGCTTGTGGGAGCGTCGCCAGCGCCTGGGCATTCCACGTCGCAAGAGCAATGCCACCAGCGAGAGCTGATCGTCATCAGGGTGCGGGGCTCCCGCACCTGTCCCGCTACGCCCCCCGCCCTGAAAAAAGCTGTTACCTCTACACGAGACGTAACAGTCCACGAGGCAAACGGTAACGAATAAGCTTATTCCAAACCGCCTCGGCACCCCTCGAAAAACGCCAAAACCCCCGAAATCACTGGGTCTTGCCAAAGTTGGCACGGCACCTGCTATATGTTTGGTACAAGAACAATAACAAGCACCGCAACTCACAATAAGAACAACACGAAACGGCTCACGCATAACAAGAACAAAACGGCGGAGACGCAGCTAACTGATTCTTTTGGAGACGTGTTGTATTTGGGGCTCGCCCCATGGCCAGGCAGAGAACAACAAAAACTGCACTAAAAAGCAGCGCCTGAACTGGTTGGATCACACGATCGATACAGCTCAACGATCAAAGCAATCCGTTTGCTCTTCACCCCTCCATGAGGGGTTGTTCACCCGCTAGACGCTGGGTGAACGGGCACTCAACAAAAACAAGAAGCCCGACATAATAAAAACAAGAGCACGCAACGACTTGATGGGGAGCCTAGGCTCCCCATGTCGTTTCCCCCCTTCAGCGACTTCCCGCACTCCGCCTACACCATTCTCAGAGTAAATGCTAGAATCCCCGCCCATCATGCGGCCATTCTCCTAGCACTGGCCGAACATTCCTTCAAACAGTGCCTCCCATGCTGAAGAAGTTGTTCCAGTCTTTCCGCCCCCCGGTACCAGGTCAACATCACGTGCGCACCACGCCAGAGGTGATCCACAAGAGCCAGCACTCGCTGCCGCGCAACCAGTTCAGCCGCCATGCGGTGGGCATCGTCGAACGCCTGCAAGCCGCGGGTTACCAGGCTTACCTGGTCGGTGGCTGCGTGCGTGACCTGCTCCTGGGTATTACCCCCAAGGACTTCGACGTCGCCACCAGCGCCACCCCTGAACAGGTCCGTGCCGAGTTCCGCAATGCGCGCATCATCGGCCGCCGTTTCAAGCTGGTGCATATCCAGTTCGGTCGCGAAATCATCGAGGTTGCCACCTTCCGCGCGCCGCATTCGGACGAGGACCAGGTCGACAGTCATCGTTCCTCGCACAATGCCAATGGCCGCATCCTGCGCGACAACGTGTACGGCACGCTGGAAGAGGACGCGCAACGCCGCGACTTCACCATCAACGCCCTGTACTACGATCCTGTCAGCGAGCGCATCCTCGATTACGCCAACGGAGTGCCGGATATCCGCAATCGTCTGCTGCGCTTGATCGGCGATCCTACCCACCGCTTCCAGGAAGACCCGGTGCGCATGCTGCGCGCCGTGCGCTTTGCCGCCAAGCTCGATTTCGGCATCGAAAAGCACACCGTCGCGCCGATCCGCGAACTGGCGCCATTGCTGCGCGAGATCCCGCCGGCGCGCCTGTTCGAGGAAAGCCTCAAGCTGTTCCTGTCGGGCCAGGGCGCGATGGTCTTCGAGATGCTGGTCGACCTCGAACTGTTCGAGCCGCTGTTCCCGGCCAGTGCCCAGGCGCTGGAAGACCGTCCGAGCTATACCCACACCCTGATCAGCAAGGCGCTGATCAATACCGACCTGCGTATCGCCCAGGGCAAGCCGGTAACACCGGCATTCCTCTATGCCGCCCTGCTCTGGCCTGCGCTGCCGGCGCGCGTACTGTTCCTGCAGAACCAGGGCGTGCCGCCGATTCCGGCCATGAACGGTGCAGCTCACGAGCTGATCGTCGAGCAGTGCCAGCGCATTGCCGTGCCCAAGCGCTTCACCCTGCCGATCCGTGAAATCTGGGACATGCAGGAACGTCTGCCACGACGCAGCGGCAAGCGCGCCGACCTGCTGCTGGACAACCCGCGCTTCCGTGCCGGTTACGACTTCCTGCTGCTGCGCGAAAGCGCCGGTGAGCAGACCGATGATCTTGGCCAGTGGTGGACCGACTACCAGGAAGCGCACGACGGCAACCGCCGCGACATGATTCGCGAGCTGGGCAGCCGCGACGAGGGCGCCGCGCCGCGCAAGCGCAAGCGCGCCAACAGCCGGCGCAAGCAAGGTGACGACGAGGCCTTTGATTGAGCACTCGCGTCTACATCGGTCTGGGCAGCAATCTGGCTGACCCAGACAGCCAATTGCGCAGTGCCCTCACTGCGCTTGGCCAGCTTGCGCAAACTACGCTGGCCGCGGTGTCGGCGTTCTACGCCAGTGACTCGCTGTTGCCCGGTCAACCCCGCTACACCAACGCCGTCGCAGCACTGGACACCGAGCTGCCACCGCTGGCGCTGCTCGATGCCCTGCAGGCGCTGGAAAACGACCACGGTCGGGTAAGAGCCGAGCGCTGGGGCCCGCGGACCCTCGACCTCGATATCCTGCTGTTTGGCGAGCAACGAATCGACTGGCCACGCCTGCAGGTCCCCCACCCGCAGATGCCGGTGCGCGCCTTCGTGCTCTACCCCCTCGCCGAGTTGCTGCCCGCCGACCACCGCCTGCCCGATGGCCATTTGCTTGCCGAGCGCCTGGCAGCCTGCCCGTTCATGGGGCTGGAGCGCCTTTGAAACAGGCGCCAACGGCCTCGGTAACGCCTGTAACACCTGCCCCGTAACAATGCGGTAACAGGTCATTGACTTCCCCCCCCTCCCTCACGACTATAGGCCTCCCGCGGCACCCCAGGTGCCCATAGCCTTTGGGCCCAGGCGGCCTGTAACAAACATCGCGAACGACGATGTAGCGCCCTGAACGATGAATGCCAGCCTGCACGGCGGCATTCCTGCAGCGCCTGAACGAGGACTTTCGACATGCCCGACGTTACCCTGACCACCCTCAACGGCCTGAAGGCCAAGGGTGAAAAAATCACCATGCTGACGTGCTACGACGCCACTTTCGCCAAGGCAGCCAGTGAGGCGGGCGTTGAAGTGCTGCTGGTGGGGGACTCACTGGGCATGGTTTTGCAGGGGCACGACAGCACCCTGCCCGTCTCCACGGCCGACATGGCCTACCACACCGCTTGTGTCAAACGCGGCAATGCTGGCGCGTTGATTCTGGCCGACCTGCCGTTCATGGCCAATGCCACCGCTGAACTCACCTTCAGCAACAGCGCCCTGCTGATGCAGGCCGGCGCGCACATGATCAAGATCGAAGGCGCCGCCTGGCTGGCGGACACCATCACGCTGCTGGCGCAACGCGGCGTGCCGGTGTGCGCGCACCTGGGGCTCACACCCCAGGCGGTCAACGTCTTTGGTGGCTACAAGGTGCAAGGTCGCCAGCACGCGCAGGCCGAGCAGTTGCGCCAGGATGCGCAGGCGCTTGAACAGGCTGGCGCCGCCATGCTCCTGCTCGAATGCGTACCCACGGCGCTGGCCAGCGAAATCAGCCAGGCGATGAGCATTCCTGTGATCGGCATCGGTGCCGGCAGCGGTACCGACGGGCAGGTGCTGGTCTTGCACGACATGCTTGGCCTGTCGCTCAGCGGCCGGGTGGCGCGCTTCGTGCACAATTTCATGGCCGGGCAGAACGACATCCAGGGTGCTCTGTCCGCTTACGTCAAAGCCGTCAAGGACGTTACCTTCCCAGGCAGCCAACATGGGTTCAGCGCATGAATACAGTCAAGACCGTCCGTGAGTTGCGCGCCGCCGTCGCCCGCGCTCGCGGCGAAGGCAAACGCATCGGCTTCGTGCCCACCATGGGCAACCTGCACAGTGGCCATGCTGCGTTGGTCACCAAGGCGGCGCAACGCGCTGATTTCGTGGTCGCGAGCATCTTCGTCAACCCGCTGCAGTTCGGCGCCAACGAAGACCTCGCCAGCTACCCGCGCACCCTGGCCGCCGATCAGGCGCGCCTGCTCGAAGCTGGCTGCAACCTGCTGTTCGCACCGACCGTGGACGAGATGTACCCCGACGGCACGGCGGCGCAGACCCGTGTCAGCGTGCTGCAGTTGTCAGAAGGCCTGTGCGGCGCGAGCCGGCCCGGGCACTTCGAGGGCGTGGCGACGGTGGTCAACAAGCTCTTCAACATGGTCCAGCCAGACCTCGCCGTGTTTGGCGAAAAGGACTACCAGCAGTTGGCGGTGATTCGGGCCATGGTTCGCGACCTGAACATGCCGATCCAGGTCTTCGGCGAACCCACAGTGCGCGCTGAAGACGGTCTGGCGTTGTCTTCGCGTAACGGCTACCTCAGCGCCGATGAACGTGCGATCGCACCGGTGGTGTACCGCACCCTCACGCACCTGGCCGACGGTCTGCGCCGCGGCCGCCGCGACTACCCCGCCCTGCTGGCAGACGGCAAGGCCCAATTGCAGGCGGCCGGGCTGCGCACCGATTACCTGGAAGTGCGCCACGCGGTGTCGCTGCGACCGGCGCAGATCGACGACCGTGACCTGGTCATTCTGGTGGCCGCCTACCTGGGCAGCACACGTCTGATCGACAACCTCTACCTGCAACTGCACGCACCCAGCGCCTGAAGCCCCACGCCGTAGCGAACTCCCGCTACGGCATTTCCCTTTCAGCGCGACCAGGATTGCCTATACTCCGAGGCGACTCGCAACTGCCGAGAACGGCGAGTGTCCAACGCAGCAACTCGTATCCAGGAAATCATTCTTAATGGCGTATTACCGCACTCCTCACGATGTCACCACCTTGCCGGCCTGGCAGGCACTCCAGCAACACCGCGAGGCGCTGCAGGACTTCAGCATGCGCGAAGCGTTTGCCGCTGATCCCAAGCGTTTCGACGAGTTTTCCCTGAGCAGTTGTGGCCTGTTCCTCGACTACTCGAAGAACCTGATCACCGAACAGACCCGCACCCATCTGGTGGATCTGGCGGATCAGGTGGGCCTGGCCGATGCCATCAAGTCGATGTTCAACGGTGAAATCCTCAACGCTTCGGAAGGCCGCCCGGTGCTGCATACAGCGCTGCGCCGCCCCTTCGGCGACAAGCTCAGCGTCAACGGCGTCAACGTCATGCCCGAGGTGCACAAGGTCCTCAACCAGATCACCGAGCTGGTCACTCGCATCCACGATGGTCTGTGGCGTGGCTACACCGAAAAGCCGATTACCGACATCGTCAACATCGGCATCGGCGGTTCCTTCCTCGGCCCCGAGCTGGTCTCCGAAGCCCTGCTGCCCTACGCACACCGCAGCGTGCGCTGCCATTACCTGGCCAATATCGACGGCAGCGAGTTCCACGAGCTGTCGGCCAAGCTGCACGCCGATACCACGCTGTTCATCGTCTCGTCCAAGTCGTTCAACACCTTGGAGACCCTGAAAAACGCCATGGCGGCGCGCACCTGGTACTTGGCCCAGGGCGGTTCGGAAGCCGAGCTGTATCGCCACTTCATCGCAGTGTCGAGCAACAAGCAGGCTGCCATGGCCTTTGGTATCCGTGAAGAGAACATCTTCCCGATGTGGGACTGGGTCGGCGGTCGCTACTCGCTGTGGTCGGCCATCGGCCTGCCGATCGCGCTGGCCATCGGCATCGCCAACTTCAAGGAGCTGCTGTCTGGCGCCTACACCATGGACCAGCACTTCCAGACCGCCCCGTTCGAGCAGAACATGCCCGTGCTGCTGGGCCTGCTGGGTGTGTGGTATGGCAACTTCTGGAACGCCCACAGCCACGCGATTCTGCCGTACGACCATTACCTGCGAAACATCACCAAGCACCTGCAGCAGCTGGACATGGAGTCCAACGGCAAGAGCGTGCTGCAGGATGGCAGCCCGGTTCCGGTGACCACCGGCCCGGTGATCTGGGGGGGTGTGGGCTGTAACGGCCAGCACGCTTACCACCAGTTGCTGCACCAGGGCACGCACCTGATCCCGGCCGACTTCATCGTGCCGGTGGTGAGCTTCAACCCGGTGGCCGATCACCACCAGTGGCTGTACGCCAACTGCCTGTCGCAGAGCCAGGCCCTGATGCAGGGCAAGACCCGCAGCGAGGCCGAGGCCGAGTTGCGTGCCAAGGGCATGAACGAAGCCGACATCGAGAAGCTGGCTCCGCATAAGGTGATTCCCGGCAACCGCCCCAGCAACACCTTGGTGGTCGAGCGCATCAGCCCGCGTCGCCTCGGCGCACTGGTGGCAATGTACGAGCACAAGGTGTTCGTGCAGAGCGTGGTCTGGGGCATCAACGCTTTCGACCAGTGGGGCGTGGAACTGGGCAAGGAGCTGGGCAAGGCGGTCTACCAACGCCTGGTGGGCAGCGAAGAAGATGCTGCCGAAGACGGCTCGACCCAGGGCCTGATCGACTACTTCCGCAGCCGCCATCGCGGTTGATGATTGTGCAGCACCGCAAACGGGCGCCTCGGCGCCCGTTTTCATGTATTGAAACCGCCTGTGCGGGTGTGCTGTCCTAGCAGTAATCGATGCTGTGCACTCAGCGCCACCCCCGCGCTGAGCCTCAGCCCGCTGCCATGACAAGAACAGGACGACCCGCCATGTTCGATCTACGCACGTACCCCGATGCCTATGCCGTCAGCCAGAGCGCCCGCCTGAGCGAAGCAGACTACCGACGCCTGTACCAGCAGTCGATTGACCACCCCGACGCCTTCTGGGCCGAACAGGCCGAGCGCCTGGACTGGAGCACCCCCTTCACCCGCGTTCAGCAGTGCGACATCCACAGCGGTGACGCCCGCTGGTTCGAGGGTGGCGAGCTCAATGTCAGCCACAATTGCATCGACCGTCACCTGGCCACCCGTGGCGAGCAGACCGCCTTGCTCTGGGAAGGCGACGCACCTGCCGACAGCCTGGCGATCAGCTACCGCGAACTACACCGTCACGTCTGCCGCCTGGCCAACGTGCTCAAGGCTCGCGGCGTCGGCAAGGGCGATCGCGTGTGCATCTACATGCCGATGGTGCCCGAGGCAGCTTACGCAATGCTGGCCTGCACGCGGATCGGCGCCGTGCATTCGGTGGTCTTTGGCGGGTTTTCCCCGGACGCTCTGCGCGACCGCATCCTGGATGCCGATTGCCGCACGGTCATCACTGCCGATGAGGGCGTGCGCGGCGGCAAACGCATCGCCCTGAAGCAGAATGTCGACCAGGCCCTGGCCAGTTGCCCGCTCGTGTCGACCGTGCTGGTGGTCAAGCGCACCGGCGCCGAAGTGGCCTGGGATGCGCAGCGCGACCTGTGCTATGCCACGGCCACGGCGCAGGCGGCAGACGATTGCCCAGCCGAGCCCATGGCCGCCGAAGATCCGCTGTTCATCCTCTACACCTCAGGCAGTACCGGCAAACCCAAGGGCGTGCTGCACAGTACGGCAGGCTACCTGCTGCAAGCGACGATGACCTTCGACGTGGTATTCGACTATCGCCAGGGCGAGGTCTTCTGGTGCACGGCAGACGTCGGCTGGGTCACCGGGCACAGCTACATCGTCTATGGCCCGCTGGCCAATGGCGCCACCTCCCTGATGTTCGAGGGCGTGCCCAACTACCCGGACAGCTCGCGTTTCTGGCAGGTCATCGACAAGCACCAGGTGAACATCTTCTACACCGCGCCCACCGCTCTGCGTGCATTGATGCGTGAGGGCAGCGGACCGTTGCAGAGTACCTCGCGGGAAAGCCTGCGCCTGCTTGGCAGCGTCGGTGAGCCGATCAACCCCGAGGCCTGGGAGTGGTACTTCAAGGCCGTCGGCAAGCAGCGCTGCCCGATCGTCGACACCTGGTGGCAGACCGAAACGGGCGGCATCATGCTCACGCCGCTGCCAGGCAATGCGCGCCTGAAGCCTGGCTGCGCGACGCAGCCCATGTTCGGTGTGCAGCCCGTGCTGCTGGACGATCAAGGCGCGCTGATCGAGGGGCCGGGAGCCGGCTTGCTGGCGATCAAGGCCAGTTGGCCTGGGCAGATCCGCAGTGTGCATGGCGACCACGCGCGCATGGTCGAGACGTATTTCAAGCCGTTTCCCGGCTATTACTTCACCGGCGACGGCGCGCGCCGAGACGCAGACGGTGACTACTGGATCACCGGTCGGGTCGACGATGTGATCAACGTCTCCGGCCACCGCATCGGCACCGCCGAGGTCGAAAGCGCCCTGGTCCTGCACGAGCGCGTTGCCGAAGCGGCGGTGGTCGGTTACCCGCACGACCTCAAGGGCCAGGGTGTCTATGCCTTCGTCACGCTGATGGACGGCGTGGTGGCGGACGACGCCTTGCAGGCCGAGCTGCTGGCCTTGGTCGGCAAGGAGATCGGCAGCTTCGCCAAGCCGGAACGTTTGCAGTGGGCCCCGGCGCTGCCCAAGACGCGGTCCGGCAAGATCATGCGGCGAATCCTGCGCAAGATCGCCGGCAACGAACTGGACAGCCTGGGCGATACCTCGACCCTGGCCGACGCCGGCGTGGTGCAAGGCTTGATCGACGAGCGCCTGAATCGATGATGGGGGCGCGCGCGGGCCTTTCAGACGCGGGCTGACGAGGTCGCTGCGGCTGATGCTCAGCCGCGCCAGCGGAACCGTTTTCACGTGTCATACTCCAAGCACTTCCGCCCGCGACCTGACGACGCCCTCCATGCTCAAAGGATTGACCCGCGCCCTTGGCACCCTGCTGGCCTTGTTGACCCTGTACAGCCTGCTGGGCTTTCTAGTGCTGCCAGGCGTTGCGCTGCGCATCGCCAACCAGCAACTGGCGCAGTACGCCACGGTGCCGGCGCATCTGCAACGTATCGAATTCAATCCGTTCACCCTGGAGCTGACCCTCTGGGGGCTGGAGGTCGGCGAGCCGGGCAAGGCGCAGGTCGGTTTCGAGCGGCTGTATGCCAATCTGCAGCTGGACAGCCTGTGGCGTCGCGCCCTGCACCTGGAGTCGGTGACGCTGGACGCACCGCGTACCGAATTGCTGTTCAACAAGCGTGGCCAGCTCAACCTCACGCGGCTGTTCGCGCTACCGCCCAGTGAACCGCCCGCCGAGCAAGCGGCCGGCGAGCCCTTCCCGCTGCGCGTGGATCACCTGGCGATCAACGAGGGCTACCTGCATTTTCGCGACCTGCGCCCCAGCGAGCCGATCGAATTTCTCTACGACTCGATGAACGTGCAGCTGAAAAACCTCAGCACGCTTGCCGACGACAACGCCGACATGAGCCTGGTCGCAAAAAGCCCGGCCGGTGGCCGCATCGACTGGCAAGGCAGCCTGAGCCTCTCGCCCATCGCGTCCAAGGGCATTTTGAAGGTCACGGATGCCAAGATGAAGCTGTGGTGGCCCTACGTACGCGATGCCCTGCCGCTGGTGCTGCAGGACGGCGTGCTGAGCCTCGAGACCCAGTACACCTTGAACCTGGCCAAGAACACCGAGCTGCGCCTGGACCAGGCGTCGGTGCGCGTGGCGCCACTGGCCATCAACGCGCCAGACGGCCGCCCACTGGCGCATCTGGCCAGCCTGAAGATCAGCGAGGCGTCCGTCGACCTGGCCCGGCAGAAGGTCGTGGTGGGCAAGGTGCGCAGCGAAAAGCTGGAAACCTGGGCTGCGCTGGAGCGCGATGGGCAGCTGGACTGGCAGGTGCTGTTCGCCGGCGAGCCGGGCACACCCGCCAGGCCTGACGCCAAGGCCAAAGCGGCCCCGGCCACCGCAGCGCCGGTGAGCAAGACCCCGACGGCGCCTGCCAAGCCCTGGCAGGTGGTGCTCAAGGATGTGCAGACCCGTGGCGCCCTGATTCACCTGGCAGACCGCCGGCAGAAAGAGCCGGTGGCGCTGGATGTCGGCCCTCTGAACCTGAGCATGACCGGGTACGACAGCCTCAATCGCTCACCCTTTGCGCTCAAGCTCGACACCGGGATCGGCAAGCAGGGCAAGCTGCAGGCCACAGGCCAGGTCAACCTGGCACCGGTCAGCGCCCAGCTTGACGTGAGCACCCAGGATATCGACCTGCGCATTGCCCAGGCGTATATCAGCCCCTATATCCTCCTCGAGCTGCGCAGCGGCATGCTGAGCAGCGCGCTGAACGTGAATGTCAGCAGCATCGAGCCCGTGGCGTTGACGGTGATCGGCAACGCTCAGGTCGACCAGTTGCACACCCTCGACACCATCAAGAATCGTGACCTGATCAAGTGGGAGCGGATCAATGCCGACGGCATCCGCTACGTGCATGGCGACGCGGTGTCGATCGACACGATCCGCCTGCAGCAGCCCTACGCCCGTTTCATCATCAACGAAGACCGCAGCACCAACATCGACGACCTGCTGATTCCCCAGCCGGCAGGCGCTCAAGCCGCGAGCGAGCCCCCTGCCGCCCGCCGTGCGGAGAAACCCCTGGGAATTCGCATCGGCCGGATCGACATCGCCGACGGCTCGGCCAACTTCGCCGACATGACCCTCACCCCCAACTTCGCCACCGCCGCCCAGCAGCTCAACGGCGTGGTCGGGACCCTCGACAACCGCCAGTCGCTGCGGGCCAACGTCGATATCCAGGGCAAGGTAGACCGTTACGCACCGGTGATCATTCATGGCGCCCTCAACCCCTTCAACCCCATGGACAGCCTGGACATCGCCGCCAGCTTCCGCCGCGTGGAGCTGACCACCCTAACCCCGTACTCGGGCAAGTTCGCCGGCTACCGTATCCGCAAAGGCCGGCTCAACCTCGACCTGCATTACGTGATCACGCAAGGCCAGCTCAAGGCGGAGAACAGGGTGGAGGTCGAGCAGCTGCAACTGGGCGATCGGGTGGACAGCCCGGATGCCGTGGACTTGCCCATCCGCCTGGCTGTCGCGCTGCTCAAGGACACCCACGGCAAGATTTCCATCGAGCTACCCGTGTCGGGCGACCTCAACAATCCGCAGTTCAGCGTGATGCCAATCGTCTGGCAGACCTTGCGCAACCTGGCGCTGCGCGCCGTGCAGGCGCCATTCAAGATCCTCGGTGGGCTGGTGGCAGGCGGCCAATCGCAGGACCTCAGCACAGTGGCCTTCGCGCCGGGTTCGAGCGAGCTCGGCCCTGATACGCGCGCTGCGCTGGACAAACTGGCCAGTGGCCTCAAGGCGCGGCCACAGTTGCGCCTGGAGATCGAGGGCACCAGCGCGCAGTCCAGTGACGGGCCCTTGCTGGCCCAACAGCGCCTGGACCGGGAATATCAGGCCACCTGGTACAAGATCTTGCAGCGCCGTGGTGACAAGGTGCCTGCCAATGCCTCGCAGTTGGTGGTGAGCGACGATGACAAGCCCGCCATGCTCGAGGGCATCTACCGCCTGCGCCTGAAACAGCAGCCGCCGGCGCAGTGGGAGCAGCTGAGCCGTGACGAGCGTACGCGCCTGCTGCGCGACGCCGTCTTGAAGTACTGGTCAGAGAGCGCCACGCTGCAACGTCAGCTCGGCCAGGATCGGGCCAGCAGCATCAAGGACTATCTGGTCGACAAGGGCGGGCTTGAGGATGATCGGGTGTACTTCATCGATACCGCCCTGGGGCAGGCCGAGAAAGATGGCAAAGTCGTCACGCCGCTGCACTTGGATGCGGGATGACGGGCTGAAGGAGCGCAACAGCGGGATATCCGATCAACCGGTTGCAGTGCACATCAGCCAAAGCGCTGTGAGCAATTTGCGCTGCACTCGACCCTGTGGTCATGGGCCCAAGGGGTCTCGATAAGTCTCTTGGCTGAAGGTGTCCTGGCTGAGCGGCCGCCTGATCTGGCATTCACGTCTGGCAAGCCAGCGACCTGCTTGCGCTACCGCGCCATTACGCTGGAAACGCGTGCGGTCAGAACTCGATAAAACCCGGAAACGAAACAGCCCCGGCATCACTGCCGGGGCTGCTGGGTGCTCGAGAAATCGAGCAGCAGACGCGTATTACTGAGTTTTCAGCGCTTCGGTGGTAACGCTCTTCACGCCTTTGATTTTCTTGGTGATAGCAACGGCGGTAGTTTTCTGAGCTTCAGTCAGGGTAACGCCATCGTTGGTGGACAGTGCGACTACACCGTGGGTAGTTTCAACGGTGATGTCCGAGCCTGGAATGCCTTTCTCGGTCAGCAGGTCAGCTTTGACCTTGGTGGTGATCCAGGTGTCGCTGGTTTCTTGCTTGGCTTTGGTTGCTTCGCCGGCCGCCATGATCAGCGGAGCCTGGGAAGTTTGCTGGGCAGCGAAGGCCGCGTTGGTCATGGTCAGGGTCAGAGCGGTGGCGGCGGCGGCAGCAATAGCGAACTTCTTCATACAAGACACTCCTGTTTTTCGAAAAGTCTGCGCCGTGGTTGCCGGCTGCAGGTAATAAATAGATTGCAGAGGCTGTGCCAGGTTCATTAATTAATAAATATCCTTTTAAATCAATGACATAAGTAACAACCACCGCACCCGCTCTCGTGCATTTTGCAAGCAGCCATCAAATCGTGCATGCAAGATGCAAGTCCACCAATAAAAACGACAGGCAAAAAGAAAGGGCCCACTTGAGGCCCCTTCCCTTTATTGCTGGATCACGCTTACACGCCGGACGATTTAGCCGCCGCTACGTCTTTGATCGACAGCTTGATACGGCCGCGGTTATCCACGTCCAGTACCAGTACTTCAACGTCCTGGCCTTCCTTGAGCACGTCGGTGACCTTCTCCACGCGCTCGTTGCTGAGCATGGAGATGTGCACCAGGCCGTCTTTGCCGGGCAGGATGTTGACGAATGCGCCGAAGTCGACGATGCGCTCGACCTTGCCGACATAGATCTTGCCGATCTCGGCCTCAGCGGTGATACCCAGTACACGCTGACGGGCAGCTTCTGCCGCTTCCTTGCTCTCGCCGAAGATCTTGATCGAGCCATCGTCTTCGATGTCGATCGAGGCTTTGGTTTCTTCGCAGATGGCACGGATGGTCGCGCCGCCTTTGCCGATCACGTCACGAATCTTGTCGGTGTCGATCTTCATCGCGATCATGGTCGGGGCGTTGGCCGACAGCTCGGTACGCGACTGGGCAATGATCTGGTTCATCTGGCCGAGGATGTTCAGGCGCGCTTCCAGGGCCTGGCCCAGAGCGATTTCCATGATCTCTTCGGTGATGCCGTTGATCTTGATGTCCATCTGCAGCGCGGTGACGCCTTTGGCGGTACCGGCTACCTTGAAGTCCATGTCGCCCAGGTGGTCTTCGTCACCCAGGATGTCGGTGAGGATGGCGAACTTCTCGCCTTCCTTCACCAGGCCCATGGCGATACCGGCAACCGGCGCCTTCATCGGCACACCGGCGTCCATCAGGGCCAGGGAAGCACCGCAGACCGAGGCCATGGAGCTGGAGCCGTTGGACTCGGTGATTTCCGATACGACACGGATGGTGTACGGGAACACATCGGCACCTGGCAACATGGCCTGGACCGAACGGCGAGCCAGACGGCCATGGCCGATTTCGCGACGGCCAGCGCCGCCCATGCGACCACACTCACCGACCGAGAACGGTGGGAAGTTGTAGTGCAGCATGAAGGGGTCTTTCTTCTCGCCTTCGAGGGTGTCGAGCAGCTGTGCGTCACGGGCGGTACCGAGGGTGGCAACGACCAGCGCCTGGGTTTCGCCACGGGTGAACAGCGCCGAACCGTGAGTCTTGTCCAGAACACCGACTTCGATGTTCAGGCCACGCACGGTACGGGTGTCACGGCCATCGATACGCGGCTTGCCGTTGACGATGTTCTCGCGCACGGTGCGGTATTCGATTTCGCCGAAGATTTCCTTGACCTGGCCGGCGCTAGGCTGACCTTCTTCACCGGAGAACTTGGCGATCGCCTGGTCACGCAACTCGCCCAGACGCGCGTAGCGGTCGGCCTTGACGGTGACGGTGTAGCCTTCGGAAACCGCTTGGCCGAATTCAGCGCGGATGGCGTTGAACAGTTCGGTGTTGGCAGCTGCAGGTTTCCAGTCCCAAGTCGGCTTGGCAGCTTCGGCAGCCAGCTCTTTGACCGCCTTGATCACGGACTGGAACTCGTCGTGGGCGAACAGCACAGCACCCAGCATCTGGTCTTCGGTCAGCTCCTGGGCTTCGGATTCGACCATCAGCACGGCGTCGGCAGTACCGGCAACCACCATGTCCAGGCTCGAGGCAGCCAGTTGCTCGTAGGTCGGGTTCAGCAGGTAGCCGGTGCTTTCATGGAACGCTACGCGCGCAGCGCCGATCGGGCCTTCGAACGGGATACCGGAGATGGCCAGAGCTGCCGAGGTACCGATCATCGCAGCGATGTCCGGATCGGTTTTCTTGCTGGTGGAGACGACGGTGCAGACGACCTGCACTTCGTTCATGAAGCCTTCGGGGAACAGCGGACGGATCGGACGGTCGATCAGGCGCGAGGTCAGGGTCTCTTTCTCGGAAGGACGGCCTTCGCGCTTGAAGAAGCCGCCGGGGATCTTGCCGGCAGCGTAGGTTTTTTCCTGGTAGTGCACCGACAGAGGGAAGAAGCCCTTGCCTGGATCGGCCTGCTTGGCACCGACCACGGTCACCAGTACGGTGACATCGTTATCGACGGTGACCAGCACGGCGCCGCTTGCCTGACGGGCAATGCGGCCGGTTTCTAGCGTGACGGTCGACTGACCGAACTGAAATTTCTTGATTACCGGGTTCACGGTTTCCTACCTTTTCAATGGCTCTGGGGGAACTGGTTTCTTGCGAATTCTTGGGCAGTACAGGGAATCGGCCCTGTTGACCGTCCAGATACAACACGAGGCTGGGAGCCTGACTGCCGTGCGGATGAACCGCACGGAGTCAGGCTGCCAACCTCGAAGATACGCGTGGCGTGTCCGACGGTAACGCTGCCGAGCAGCGTTGCCGAAGCCTGCGACACGCCATGCACACCACTGGCCAGGCCGCTATTAGCGACGCAGGCCCAGGCGACCGATCAGGGTGCTGTAACGCGTGGTGTCTTTGCCCTTCAGGTAATCCAGCAGCTTACGACGCTGGTTGACCATACGAATCAGACCACGACGGGAGTGGTGGTCTTTGCCGTTGATCTTGAAGTGACCTTGCAGCTTGTTGATGTTGGCGGTCAGCAGAGCAACCTGCACTTCCGGGCTACCGGTGTCACCGGCGGCTTGCTGATAGTCGGCAACGATCTGGGCTTTGTCTTCAACGCTGAGTGCCATCTGGCTTCTCCTGATAAACGGAATCCGTAAACGAATCCCAATAGGCCGGGGAAAACCCCGTATTGATAAAGAAAGGTATGACCGCGCCTAATAACAGCCACCCTTTTTTATCCACAGGCTGGGGCAAACGCCTTTGCCTGTGGCTTCGGTCATTCCGACCGAATCAGTCGACGCGGCGCGATGCGCCCGTCTTCGCTCACTTCACCGATACCCAGGAAGCGACCGTCTTCGTCTTTGACCCGAACCATGCCGAACTGCGGCGCCTCAGGCGCCCGTACGGCTTGGCCATGCAGCCAGTAAAACGCGCTGTTGGCCGACAAGCATACCAGCGGCCAATGCAAAAGACCGCTGTCGGACGGCATCAGGAATCGATCGAGGGCTTCACTGCCACCTTCGGCGTGCGCCTGCTCCAACGCTTCCAGCGTCACGGTCTGTGCCAGTTCGAACGGCCCGGCCTGCGTGCGCCGCAACTCCGCGACATAGGCGCCACAGCCAAGGACTTCGCCGATGTCTTCCACCAGCGTGCGAATGTAGGTGCCTTTTGTGCAGCCTACCGTCAGCCTGGCCCGGGTTGCCTCGCTCTCGAGGAGCTCAAGGCGGGTAATAGTAACAGAACGTGCTTCACGCTCCACTACCTCTCCAGCGCGCGCCAGCTTGTACAGCGGCTGACCGTCGCGCTTGAGGGCCGAGTACATGGGCGGTATCTGGCTGATCGGACCACGAAAACCGGGTAACGCCGCTTCGATATCGGCACGACCAACGGTCACCTCGCGGGTCTGCAGCACCTCGCCTTCGGCATCACCGGTATTGGTGGTCTGGCCGAGTTGCATGACCGTCTCGTAGCCTTTGTCGGAGTCGAGCAGGTACTGGGAAAACTTGGTGGCCTCACCGAAACACAACGGCAGGACGCCGGTGGCCAACGGGTCGAGGCTGCCAGTGTGGCCGGCCTTTTCCGCATTGAGCAGCCAGCGGACCTTTTGCAGGGCCGCATTGGAGGTGAACCCCAATGGCTTGTCGAGCAGGAGGATGCCGCTGACGTTACGGCGGATACGTTTGACCTGGGCCACCGCTTACTCCTTGTTGGTGTCCGGTTCGTCGTCCGCCTGATGCTGGCGATCTTCTGACACGGCACGCTCGATCAAGGCTGACAGGTGAACGCCACGGCTGACGCTCTCGTCATAGTGGAAGTGCAGTTGCGGCACGCTGCGCAGCTGCATGGAACGCCCCAGGTGCAAGCGCAGGAAGCTCGCAGCGCTTTTCAGGGCCTTCAGGGTTTCCGGCACTGCGGTGCCGTCTTCGTCACCCATCACGGTGATGAACACCTTGGCGTGACCCACATCGCGGCTCACATCGACGGCAGTGATGGTGACCAGCCCGACGCGCGGGTCTTTGACTTCACGGCGAATCAGCTCGGCCAGCTCACGCTGCATCTGATCGCCAATGCGTTGGGTACGGCTATATTCTTTTGCCATGCTTGTTGCTACCTGTTTCTAGAGCGGCAAACGCCCGGTGAGGCTGAAGCCTGACCGGGCGCTACCTGGTGAGGCGTCGCACACCGCAGCAATACGGTGGCGGCGCCCGGCACGACCCTTACAGGGTACGCGCCACCTGGACTTTCTCGAACACTTCGATCTTGTCGCCGACCTTGACGTCGTTGTAGCTCTTGACGCCAATACCGCACTCCATGCCATTACGCACTTCGGCAGCATCGTCCTTGAAACGACGCAGCGATTCCAGCTCGCCTTCGAAGATCACCACATCGTCACGCAGTACACGGATCGGACGGTTGCGGTAAACGGTACCCTCGATGACCATACAGCCAGCGATGGCGCCGAACTTCGGCGAACGGAACACGTCACGCACTTCGGCAACGCCGAGGATGTTCTCGCGAACATCGCTGCCAAGCATGCCGGTCAGGGCCTTCTTGACGTCTTCGATGATGTCGTAGATGACGTTGTAGTAACGCATGTCCAGCGCTTCTTGCTCGACGATCTTGCGCGCACCGGCATCGGCACGTACGTTGAAGCCGAACAGAACAGCGTTGGAGGCCAGGGCCAGGTTGGCATCGCTCTCGGTGATACCACCGACACCGCCACCAATCACACGCACCTGCACTTCGTCGTTACCCAACCCGCCGAGCGAGCCATGCAGCGCCTCGAGCGAGCCACGAACATCGGTCTTGAGCACGATGTTGAGGGTCTTCTTCTCTTCCTGACCCATGGTCTCGAAGATGTTTTCCAGCTTGCCAGCGTGAGCACGGGCCAGCTTGACCTCGCGGTACTTGCCCTGACGGAACATGGCAACTTCGCGGGCCTTCTTCTCGTCAGCCACCACCGACAGCTCGTCACCGGCTTCCGGGGTGCCATCCAGGCCGAGGATCTCGACCGGGATCGACGGGCCGGCTTCCTTCACAGGCTTGCCGTTCTCGTCGAGCATGGCACGCACGCGGCCATAGTTCGAACCGCACAGGACCATGTCACCCTGACGCAGCGTACCGTCCTGAACCAGGATGGTGGCGACCGGACCACGGCCCTTGTCCAGGCGCGACTCGACCACGACACCACGACCAGGCGCGGTTGGGGTGGCAGTCAGCTCCAGGACCTCGGCTTGCAGCAGGACGGCTTCGAGCAGATCGTCGACACCGGTACCCATCTTGGCCGACACCTTGACGAATGGAGTATCGCCACCCCACTCCTCGGACGTCACGCCCTCGACCGACAGCTCGTTGCGAATGCGATCGAGGTCAGCACCTGGCTTGTCGATCTTGTTCACCGCAACGACCAGTGGCACGCCGGCCGCCTTGGCATGCTGGACGGCTTCGCGGGTCTGCGGCATGACGCCGTCGTCCGCAGCCACGACCAGGATGACGATGTCGGTCGCCTTGGCACCGCGGGCACGCATCTGGGTAAACGCGGCGTGGCCCGGGGTGTCGAGGAAGGTGACCATGCCACGGTCGGTTTCGACGTGGTAGGCACCGATGTGCTGGGTGATACCACCGGCTTCGCCAGCAGCAACCTTGGCACGACGGATGTAGTCGAGCAGCGAGGTCTTACCGTGGTCGACGTGGCCCATGACGGTCACGACCGGCGCGCGGGACTCAGCCACACCTTCGAACTTCAACGACTCAGCCAGGGAATCTTCCAGGGCACTGTCGCTGATCAGCTTGACCTTGTGGCCCAGCTCTTCGGCGATCAGCAGCGCGGTTTCCTGGTCCAGGACCTGGTTGATGGTGACCGGAGTCCCCATCTTGAACATGAACTTGACCACTTCAGCGCCTTTGACGGACATCTGGTTGGCCAGCTCGGAGACGGTGATGGTCTCGCCGATGTTCACGTCACGCACGAGCGGACCGGTCGGGCTCTGGAAGCCATGCTGATTACGCTTCTTCAGCTTGCCTTTGCCGCCACGGCCACGACGAGCGCCATCGCTCTCTTCGTCGGTGGTGCGAGGCGCTGCACGTGGAGTCGGCGCCTTCTCTTTTTCCTTCACCTTGACCTTGATCGAAACGCGCGGTGCTTCACCACGACGCTCGCCACCACGGCGATCGTCCTCGCGAGTGCGGGTTTCGTTACGACGGGTCTCGTCTTTCTTGCGCTCGGCGGCACGCGCCACCGCATCGTCGGCGACGGGTGCGTTGGCAACGCCAGGCGCAGCAGCAGGTGCAGCGGCAGGCTTGGCCGCAGGCGCCGGGGCCTGGGTTTCGGCTGCCGGACGACGAGGCTGTTCTTCGCTGCGCTGACGATTTTCAGCTTCGCCCTTGGCGCGCTCGGCGTCCTCGGCCGCGCGACGCTCTTCCAGCTCACGCTTCTGCTCAGCCTGAATTTCTTCAGGGCTGCGCTGAACGAATACTTTCTTCTTGCGAACTTCTACGCTGATGCTCTTGCTACCGGCCACACGCAAGGTGCTGGTGGTTTTGCGCTGCAAGGTAATCTTGCGCGGCTCTTCCGCCTTGCTCTTGTGGCTGCTTTTCAAATGAGTCAGCAGTACCTGCTTCTCATTGTCGGTCACTACCTGACCGGCGTCGGTGTGTGGCAGACCCGCCTCGCGCATCTGCTGCAGCAGGCGCTCTACCGGTGCCTCGACCTCTTGGGCCAGTTCTTTCACCGTGACTTGCGTCATGCATTTCTCTCCTCAGGCCGCGCCTAATTACTCGAACCAGTGGGCTCGGGCGGCCATGATCAACTTGCCGGCACGCTCTTCGTCGATGCCGTCGATGTCGAGCAGGTCGTCAATCGACTGCTCGGCCAGGTCTTCGCGGTTAACCACGCCGCGCACCGCCAGTTCCGCTGCCAGGTCCGGATCCATGCCCTCGAGAGAGAGCAGGTCTTCGGCCGGATGGGCGTCTGCCAGTTTTTCTTCGGTAGCGATGGCTTTGGTCAACAAACGGTCCTTGGCACGAGCGCGAAGCTCGTTGACGATCTCTTCGTCAAAGCCATCGATGTTGAGCATTTCTTCCAACGGTACGTAGGCAATTTCTTCGAGGCTGGTAAAGCCTTCGTCGACCAGCACTTGTGCCAGCTCCTCGTCGACTTCCAGTTCTTCAACGAAATTACGCAGGATGTCGCCAGTTTCTGCTTGCTGCTTGGCCTGGATATCCTTCTCGGTCATCACATTCAAGGTCCAGCCGGTCAACTGACTGGCCAACCGAACGTTCTGCCCGCCACGACCGATGGCCTGGGCGAGGTTGTCTTCGGCGACGGCGATGTCCATGGCATGGGCATCTTCATCAACGATGATCGCCGCGACTTCGGCCGGCGACATGGCGTTGATGACAAATTGTGCCGGGTTATCGTCCCAGAGGACGATATCGACACGCTCACCACCCAGCTCGCCAGACACAGCTTGTACACGCGAACCGCGCATGCCGATACAGGCACCTTGCGGGTCGATGCGCTTGTCCTTGGAGCGGACGGCGATCTTGGCACGCGATCCCGGATCACGGGAGGCGGCCATGACTTCAATGAGGCCTTCGGCAATTTCCGGGACCTCGATGCGGAACAGCTCGATCAGCATCTGTGGCGCAGTACGCGACAGGATCAGCTGAGGGCCGCGGTTTTCACTGCGAATCTCCTTGAGCAGCGCGCGCAAGCGCACACCGACCCGGAAGGTTTCGCGGGGAATGATGTCTTCGCGAGCGAGCAATGCTTCGGCATTGTTGCCCAGGTCGACGATGATGTTGTCACGTGTGACTTTCTTGAC
Organism: Pseudomonas sp.; assembly: GCF_032058845.1. Classification (GTDB taxonomy): domain Bacteria; phylum Pseudomonadota; class Gammaproteobacteria; order Pseudomonadales; family Pseudomonadaceae; genus Aquipseudomonas. The sequence goes on from NZ_DAMCCR010000008.1 coordinate 39,734, forward strand.
GGTGCCGGAGATGATCTCGTTGACCCGCTCGCGGTAGGCGTCGACCACCTGGGCGCGCTCAGCTTCGCGAACCTTCTGCACGATCACCTGCTTGGCGGTCTGTGCAGCGATACGACCGAACTCGATCGAGTCGATTTTCTCTTCGATGACGTCGCCAACCTGGGCTTCAGGGTGAGTCAGGTGCACCTTGGTCGGCCAGGTTTCGATGGCCGGATCGTCCAGTGCGTCTTCCTCGACCACGGTCCAGCGACGGAACGTCTCGTAGCTGCCGGTGTGGCGGTTGATTTCCACACGCAGATCGACTTCGTCTTCAAATCGTTTTTTGGTTGCGGTCGCCAGCGCTACTTCCAGGGCGTCGAAAATAACGCCAGGGGGTACACCCTTCTCGTTGGATACCGATTCAACAACCAGCAGTACTTCTTTGCTCATCGTACGCCTCGCCTTGCGCAAGCCATTGGGCCCGTATAATCCGGCGGACCCGGCACGTCTCAGTCAAAACTGGGAATAATATTGGCCTTGTCGATCGAGTCGATCGGCAGCAGGAATTCGTTCTGGTCCACCTGGACCACCACATCCTGGTCCTCGACACCACGGAGGAGGCCTTGAAAGTTGCGACGGCCTTCGAACGGCGTGCGCAGCTTGATCTTCACTTGCTCGCCGGCATGCGCGGCGTACTGTTCCAACGTGAACAATGGCCGATCCATCCCGGGCGAGGAAACCTCAAGGGCATACTCACTGGTGATCGGATCCTCTACATCGAGAACGCCGCTGATCTGGCGACTGACCGCTTCGCAGTCTTCGACCATGATGCCGCCTTCTTTGTCGATGTAGACACGCAACACCGTGTGCTTGCCCTGGGAGATGTATTCGATCCCCCAGCATTGAAAGCCCAGCCCCTCGACCACCGGGGCCAACAAGGCCTGCAACTGTTCTAGCTTGCTCGACACCTGAACCCCCTCGTGCATGCTGTGCAAATGAAAAATGGGCGAAGCGCCCATCCCTGAAGACGCCGTTGGACAACGGCGCCGAATACTGTTCGGCTAGCAAAAAGCCCCTGAAAAGGGGCTTTGCTGAAGCTGGTTGCGGGGGCTGGATTTGAACCAACGACCTTCGGGTTATGAGCCCGACGAGCTACCAAGCTGCTCCACCCCGCGACAAAGCTGGGGCAAAAGTATAAGACTGAACCCCTTTTGGGTCAATCCGACCTCCACCTGCAAGAAAGCCCGCTACAGCGGGCTCTCATGCTTCAATTGGTACCGAGAAGGGGACTCGAACCCCTACACCCTATGGGCACAACCACCTCAAGGTTGCGTGTCTACCAATTCCACCACCTCGGCAAAACTACATGTAAAGCGTATTACTTTGATTCTTCAGCGGCAGGAGGTACATCACCTTGCTGGGTGGTTTCGCTCTTTTGTTGCTTCAGAACCGGTACATCATCATTTACCGCCGGCTTGGGCTCTTTAACTTCAAGAACTGCTGGATCTGGCAAACCTGCTTGAGTCAGCTCGTGAGCCTTCTCCTTTGCGAAGTATCCTAACCCAAGTGCAGTTAAAAAGAAAGTGGCAGCAAGTATAGCAGTGAATTTACTTAAGAAAGTCGCCGAACCCTGACTTCCGAACACAGTATTGGAGGCACCTGCGCCGAAAGATGCACCTGCTTCAGCACCTTTACCCTGTTGCATCAACACCAGCGCCACAAGCGACAGTGCTGCTAACAGATGAAAAACAACTACGACTGTTTCCAGCATTTCAGTTTCCTGCGGCGCGACAAATTGCACCGAATTCGTCTGCGTTCAAGGAAGCTCCACCAATGAGCCCCCCATCGATATCCGGCATGCCGAACAGTTCGGCCGCATTGGCCGCCTTGACGCTGCCACCGTAGAGCAGCTGAAGATTCGCAGCCACCTCGGCGTCCTTCGTCGCGAACTGTGCGCGAATGGCCGCATGCACATCCTGGGCTTGCTGCGGAGAGGCCGTAAGCCCCGTACCAATGGCCCATACAGGCTCATAGGCAACCACCGCATTGGCAAAAGCGGCAACACCGAAAGCTTCGATGATACTGCTCAACTGACGCCCAACGACTTCAAGCGTCTTGCCCGCCTCGCGCTCTTCAAGGGTTTCCCCAATACAAAGCACCGGCTTCAAACCACAGGCCTGAGCGGCTGCAAACTTCTGCTGCAGTACTTCTTCACTTTCACCGATGATCTGGCGACGTTCGGAATGACCTATCAGCACCAACTTGCAGCCCATTTCAGCCAATTGACTCGGGGCAACTTCCCCGGTCAACGCGCCCTGTTCGGACTGTATTGCAGAATTCTGTGCACCGACGGTAATTCCGCTACCTTCTAGCCCATCGATTACTTGCGCGATGTGCAAAGAAGAAGGAAAAACCGCAACTTCGACCTCACTCGACATGGGCATATGGTTCAGCCCTTCGAGCAGTTCAGCGACACCGGCGCGGGTACCGTGCATCTTCCAGTTACCAGCTACCATGGGGCGACGCATGCTTTACCTCACAGGTCGAAGTGGGCGCAGATCTTACCCAACCAGAAACGCGCTGGCAAGCGACTTTCAAGCACAAACTTGAGAGACGAGTTTCGCCAGCGTCTCGGCATGCAGGCGGACCTGGCTTTCGTCATCACCCTCGACCATGACCCGCACCAGGGGCTCGGTGCCCGACTTGCGCAGCAGTACCCGCCCGCGCCCAGCCATCGCCTGCGTGGCATCGGCACTGGCCTGTTGCACCGCCGGGTTTTCCAATGGGTCATCCTGCCCCGCGGCAAAACGTACGTTGATCAACACCTGCGGGCACTTGCGGATGGCCTGACGCGCCTGGGCCAGGGTTTCACCGCGACGCTTGAGGGCCATCAGCACCTGCAGCGCGGCAATGATGGCATCCCCCGTGGTGGTGTGGTTGGCGCACACGACGTGACCGGAATTTTCTCCGCCCAGCTGCCATTCGCGCGCCGTCAGCTCGGCCATCACGTAGCGGTCACCGACCTTGGCACGAACAAACGGAATGTCGAGGTCTTTCAGCGCAAGCTCCAGGCCGAGGTTGCTCATCAGCGTACCCACAACGCCGCCCTGCAACTTGCCACGGTCCTGCAGATCACGGGCCAGGATGAACAGCAGTTCGTCACCATCGACGATCGCGCCGGTGTGGTCGACCATCAGCACCCGATCGCCGTCGCCATCGAAGGCGATGCCCAGGTCGGCATGGCCGATCAGGACCGCCGCCTGCAGGGACTCGATGTGCGTCGAGCCACAGCCTTCGTTGATGTTCAGCCCATCGGGCTGCGCGTGCAGCACGGTGACAGCCGCGCCCAGCTCCTGGAACACGCTGGGCGCCACCTTGTACGTGGCGCCATGGGCACAGTCGACGACCAGTTTCAGGCCTTCGAAGCTGGTGCCCGTCGGCACACTGCCCTTGCAGAATTCGATGTAGCGCCCGGCGGCGTCGGTAATGCGCGACACTTTGCCCAGCTTGCTGGAGTCCACCACCGTCATCGGCTGATCGAGCAATTCCTCGATCATCTGCTCGATATCGTCCGGCAGCTTGGTGCCCTTGCCGGAGAAGAACTTGATGCCGTTGTCATCGTGCGGGTTGTGCGAGGCACTGATCACGATGCCGGCTTCGGCGTGGAAGGTCCGTGTCAGGTAAGCGATGGCAGGCGTGGGCATCGGGCCCAGCAGCATCACATCGGCGCCGGCCGCAGACAATCCGGCCTCCAGCGCAGATTCGAACATGTACCCGGAAATACGCGTGTCTTTGCCGACCAGCACGCGGCAGTGGCCAAGCTTGCGGAACGCCATACCGGCCGCCCAGCCGAGCTTGAGCATGAAATCAGGCGTAATGGGGAACTGCCCGACGCGACCGCGAATGCCGTCGGTGCCGAAGTATTTTCTGCTCATGTGTCACTCCAATTATTCTATTCGGCGCTCTGCACGGCTGTGATCATCCGCACCACATCGATTGTTTCGGCAACGTCGTGCACCCGCAGAATTCTCGCACCCTTGGTCATGGCCAAGGCGGCCAGCGCCAGGCCGCCATACAGGCGCTGATCCACAGGACGCTGCAGCGTCAGGCCGATCATACTCTTGCGCGAAACACCGACCAGCAACGGCCGAGCAAGTTCCGCGAGCGCTTCGAGGTGCTTGAACAGGCTCAGGTTATGTTCGAGCGTCTTGGCAAAGCCAAATCCCGGGTCGAGCACGATACGCTCTGCAGGAATGCCCGCTGCGGCGCAAGCCGTCATGCGCTGCTGCAGATAGCGGGCGACTTCGGCCGTCACGTCGTCATAGTGAGGCGCGTCCTGCATGTTGCCCGGCTCACCGCGCATGTGCATCAGACACACCGGCAGGCCGGTCGCAGCGGCAGCGTCCAGCGCCCCGTCACGCTCGAGCGCACGCACATCATTGATCATGCCGGCGCCGACACGGGCCGACTCACGCATCACCGCAGGTGTCGAGGTATCGACGGAGACGATGACGTCCAGCCGAGCGCTGATGGCCTCGACCACCGGCGCGACGCGCTCCAGCTCTTCAGTCACCGACACAGGGCGTGCACCTGGGCGCGTGGATTCGCCGCCGATGTCGATCAGCGTGGCGCCGGCTTCGACCATGGCTTGAGCGTGGAACAGCGCCTGATCGCGCTGGGCGAATCGGCCGCCGTCCGAGAAGGAATCGGGCGTGACATTGAGGATACCCATGACGTGGGTACGCGAAAGGTCAAGCACCCGGCTGCCGCAAGGCAACCGGGTGGGATATTGCGTGGAGGTCATAGAAGCCCTTAGTGATCCGCGGCTGGACCGCCAATCGGGGACTCGGGGCGGTCGCCCTGAGCGGCAGGGTTGCCAGGGGTGCCGGCATCGTTGTCCCAGTCACGCGGCTCGCGCGGGGCGCGACCGGCCATGATGTCGTCGATCTGGTCTGCGTCGATGGTTTCGTACTTCATCAACGCATCCGCCATGGCATCGAGCTTCTCGCGGTTCTCGGTGAGGATCTGCTGCGCAGTGGCGTAGCACTGGTCGATGATGCTGCGCACCTCGGAGTCGATCAGCTTGGCGGTCTCACCCGAAACGCTGGACTGCTGCGAACCGCCACCACGACCCAGGAACACTTCGCCCTCTTCCTCGGCATACATCAACGGCCCGAGTTTTTCCGACAGCCCCCACTTGGTAACCATGTTTCGGGCGATCTGGCTGGCACGCATGATGTCGTTGGACGCGCCAGTGGTCACGCCGTCGAAACCGAGCGTCATCTCTTCGGCGATACGACCACCGTACAGCGAGCAGATCTGGCTGATCAGCGCGCGCTTGGACAGGCTGTAACGGTCTTCTTCGGGCAGGAACATGGTCACACCCAGGGCCCGACCACGCGGAATGATCGATACCTTGTAGACCGGATCATGCTCAGGCACAACGCGGCCGACGATCGCATGGCCAGCTTCGTGATAGGCGGTGTTACGCTTTTCCTTGTCGGACATGACCATGGTCTTGCGCTCGGCGCCCATCATGATCTTGTCTTTAGCCAGCTCGAACTCTTTCATTTCCACCGTGCGCTTGCCAGCGCGGGCGGCGAACAGAGAGGCCTCGTTGACCAGGTTGGCAAGGTCGGCACCGGAGAAGCCAGGGGTGCCACGCGCGATGACCGCTGCATTGACGTTGTCGCCCGCTGGCACCTTGCGCATGTGGACTTTCAGGATCTGCTCGCGACCGCGAATGTCTGGCAGGCCGACCACGACCTGACGGTCGAAGCGGCCCGGACGCAGCAGCGCGGGGTCAAGCACGTCAGGACGGTTGGTGGCAGCGATGACGATGATGCCATCGTTCATTTCAAAGCCGTCCATCTCGACCAGCAACTGGTTGAGGGTTTGCTCACGTTCATCGTGACCACCGCCCATACCGGCACCACGGTGACGACCCACGGCATCGATTTCGTCGATGAAGATGATGCAAGGCGCGTGCTTCTTGGCCTGCTCGAACATGTCGCGCACACGGCTGGCGCCCACACCGACGAACATTTCGACGAAGTCGGAACCGGAAATGGTGAAGAACGGCACCTTGGCCTCGCCCGCGATCGCCTTGGCGATCAGGGTCTTACCGGTACCCGGTGGGCCGACCATCAGCACGCCGCGTGGAATGCGACCGCCCAGGCGCTGGAACTTGCCCGGATCGCGAAGAAACTCGACCAGCTCGCCGACTTCTTCCTTGGCTTCGTCACAACCGGCAACATCTGCCAGGGTGGTTTTCACCTGGTCTTCGGACAGCAGGCGCGCCTTGCTCTTGCCAAAGCTCATCGGGCCGCCCTTGCCGCCTGCCCCGCCCTGCATCTGACGCATGAAGAACATGGCCAGCGCCATGATGATCAGGATCGGGAAGCTGGCCACCAGCAACTGGGTCCAGATGCTCTGCTGCTCAGGCTGCTTGCCTTCGACAACCACGTGGTTGTCGACCAGATCGCCAATCAGGCCGTTGTCGGCAATGGCAGGACGGATGGTCTTGAAGGTGTCGCCATCGGAACGCTTGCCATTGATGACGGCACCGTCGACCGTGACGCGCTCGACCTTACCGTCCTTGACCTGCTGGATGAAGTCGGAATAGTTGAGGGTCTGCGGCTCGTTCGGGCTGGAGAAGTTGTTCATCACCGTCACCAGGACTGCCGCGATGATCAACCACAGGATCAGATTCTTTGCCATGTCGTTCAATTAGCTACCCTCAGAGGTCGGCGCACGACGCAGCCGTGCCTCGCATGATATACAGCGCCCTAACTTACTACATTACCTACGCACCCGCAGGCACCGTCTGTAACCCTTTGTGAAATTCAGCCTACACGAAGTTCAGAGATTGCTGACGCGACCGCCGATTGCAAATAACTATCGCCGGCCAAGCCTGACACCTTGCCTCCTCAACCCTTGAAGCCCTTGCCCAACAGATATTGCTCGCGAGAGCGGTCTCGGGAAGACGACGGTTTGCGCATCTGCACCTTGTCGAAACGGGTGCGGACATCCTTCAGGTAGCTGTCAAAGCCTTCACCCTGGAAGATCTTGATCAGGAAATCACCGCCGGGGCGCAAGACGCGGCTGGCCAGATCCAGCGCCAACTCGCACAGGAACATGGCGCGCGGCATGTCGACCTCGGGCGTACCACTCATGTTGGGGGCCATATCGGAAATCACAAGGTCGACATGCGAATCGCCGACCGCCTGCAGGATCTGCTCAAGCACCGAATCGTGGGTGAAATCGCCGTGGATGAAGGTGACATCGGGGATGGAGTCCATCTCGAGGATGTCCGACGCGATCAGCCGGCCCTGACCACCGATCAGACGACTGGTCACCTGGGACCAGCCACCGGGCGCCGCGCCGAGGTCGATAACGCTCATGCCAGGACGAATCAGACGGTCCTTTTCCTGGATCTCCAGCAGCTTGTAGCTGGCTCGGGAACGGTAGCCATCCTTCTGCGCTTGCTTGACGAAGGGGTCGTTGAAATGCTCTCGCAGCCAGTTCTGGCTGCTTTTGGAACGTTGCGCCACGGGGCACCTCGATGATATGCGTGGTGATTGACTGGGCGAGCCAGGGGCCCTCGGGTAAAATGCCGGTCAATTTTACAGAATCAGACGAAAAGGGTCAGATTATGCCGCTCAATAACGAGCAGAAGAAGCAGTACAAATCCATTGGTCATGACCTCAAGCCGGTCTTGATCATCGCCGGCAACGGTCTGAATGAGGGTGTGATCGCCGAGCTTGAGCGTGCACTGGCAGACCACGAGCTGATCAAGGTGGAAATCCGTTCCGAAGATCGCGAGGAACGCGCCGCTACCATCACAGCGCTGTGCAAGGCCGGCCGCGCCGAGCTGGTGCAGACCATCGGCAAGAAAGCCCTGGTCTATCGCAAGAACCCGCAGCCGAACAAGCAACTGTCGAACATCCACCGCTACAAGTAACGGTGGTTTCGGTCAGCGGCGCGCCAGGCGCGTCCTGACCGGCACCGGCTGGGCCACCAGCACGATGCCGGAAAAGCCCAGAACCAGAAAGCAGAACATCTGCCAGCGCTCACCCACCGAAATGCCATAGCGCAACGTGTAGTAGCCCACACATGCGCTGAAGCCGAGCAGCAGCATCTGCCCGCGGAACTGTCGCCACCACGCTGCCAGGCCCTCAACCCTCGCCAATACCGCCAGCTGGGTCAGCAGACCGAGCAACGCCACGCCAATCAACCAGCGATCGATCTGCGCCGCGATGTCCTGCACCAGCAACGGTGCCAGGCCCGAGACCTTGAGCGCAGGCACCAGGCCAACGTGAAACACCCACAGGCCGCCGACCCAGAAAACCTGGGCCAGTTGCCAGAGGATGCCTTCGAGCGATGGCGCCCGCAGGCGTCGGTCAGATGTGCTGGACTTCGACAATCTCGTACTCGACTGTGCCGCTTGGTGTCTTGATCACGACGATATCGCCTTCGCTCTTCGCAATGATGGCGCGGGCAATCGGGGCGCTGGCCGAGATTTTGCCCTGTTTGATGTTGGCTTCGTCTTCGCCGACGATCTGGTATTTCACCCGCTCGTCGGTTTCGGTATTGGCCAGCTCGACGGTGGTGCCGAAGATCACCTTGCCGGTGTGAGCGATGGTCGTCACATCGATGATCACCGCATTCTGCATGCGGCCTTCGATGTCACGAATCCGCGCCTCGACCATGCCCTGCTCCTCACGGGCGGCATGGTATTCGGCGTTTTCCTTGAGGTCACCCAGTTCGCGCGCTTCACCGATTGCCTGGCTCAGGCGGGGGCGTTCGGTCTTGCTCAGGAACAGGTGTTCTTCTTCCAGGGCGCGAGCGCCCTGGACGGTCATCGGGTACTTGGTAATGCTCATGCGTTCAACCCTGCGTGCAGATCCTGCAAGCGGCGAACGGTCTTTTCCGGACCGAACTTCAGCGCTTCACAGATGGCTTCACCCGCGGCAATGGTGGTCGTGCAGTAGATCTTGTGCTGCAGCGCATTGCGGCGGATCGAGTAAGAGTCGGCAATCGACTGACGGCCTTCGGTGGTGTTGATGATCAGCGACACTTCGTCGTTCTTGATCATGTCGACCACGTGCGGACGACCTTCGGTCACCTTGTTCACGCGACGGACTTTCAGGCCGGCAGCCTCGATCACCTTGGCGGTGCCGACGGTGGCCACGACTTCAAAGCCCAAGGCGATCAGGTCACGGGCAACGGCTGCCACCTGTGGCTTGTCGTCGTCACGCACGCTGATGAAGGCGGTGCCGCCGGTCGGCAGCACTTCGCTGGCGCCCATCTGGGCCTTGGCGAACGCTTCACCGAAGCTGTCACCCACGCCCATCACTTCACCGGTCGATTTCATCTCAGGGCCGAGGATCGGGTCAACACCCGGGAACTTGGCGAACGGGAACACGGCTTCCTTGACGCTGTAGAAGTTGGGCACGATTTCTTTGGTGAAACCGAGCTCTTTCAGCGATTTGCCGGCCATGACGCGCGCGGCGATCATGGCCAGCGACGTGCCGATGCACTTGGACACGAACGGTACGGTACGCGAGGCACGCGGGTTGACTTCGATCACGTAGATCTTGTCGCCCTGCAGCGCCAGCTGCACGTTCATCAAGCCGACCACGCCCAGCTCCAGGGCCATCTTGGAGACCTGTTCGCGGACCTGATCCTGCACGTGCTTGCTCAGCGAGTACGGCGGCAGCGAGCACGCCGAGTCGCCGGAGTGAACGCCGGCCTGTTCGATGTGCTGCATGATCGCGCCGATCACCACGTCGGTGCCGTCGCAGACCGCGTCCACGTCCATCTCGATGGCGCAGTTGAGGAAGTGATCGAGCAGCACCGGGCTGTCGTTGGACACTTGCACCGCATCACGCAGGTAGCGCTTGAGCTCGTCCAGTTCGTAGACGATCTCCATGGCGCGACCGCCCAGCACGTACGAAGGACGCACCACCAGCGGGTAGCCGATGACGCCTGCCGCCGCGACGGCTTCTTCTTCACTGCGCACAGTGGCGTTAGGCGGCTGCAGCAGGTTCAGGCGCTGCACCATCTGCTGGAAGCGCTCGCGGTCTTCGGCGCGGTCGATGGCATCAGGGCTGGTGCCGATGATCGGCACACCGGCTTCTTCCAGCGCGCGGGCCAGCTTCAGCGGGGTCTGGCCGCCGTAGTGGACGATCACGCCCTTGGGCTTCTCGACGCGGCAGACTTCCAGCACGTCTTCCAGCGTCAGCGGCTCGAAGTACAGACGGTCGGAGGTGTCGTAGTCGGTGGAAACGGTTTCCGGGTTGCAGTTGACCATGATGGTCTCGTACCCGTCTTCACGCAGCGCCAGGGCAGCATGCACGCAGCAGTAGTCGAACTCGATGCCTTGGCCGATACGGTTCGGGCCGCCACCCAGGATCATGATCTTGTCGCGGGTCGACGGGTTGGCCTCGCACTCTTCCTCGTAGGTCGAATACAGGTAGGCGGTGTCGGTGGCGAACTCGGCGGCGCAGGTGTCGACGCGCTTGTACACCGGGAACACTTCCAGCTTGTGGCGGTGGCGACGCAGGTTCTTGTCGCTGATGCCCAGCAGTTTCGCCAGGCGCTGGTCCGAGAAGCCCTTGCGCTTGAGGCGCAGCATGTAGTCCTTGTCGATGGTCGACAGGGCCAGGGTCTTGACCTTCTCTTCTTCCTTGATCAGGTCTTCCATCTGCACCAGGAACCAGTGGTCGATACCGGTCAGGGCGAAGATCTCGTCGCAGGTCATGCCAGAACGCATGGCGTCGGCGACGTACCAGATGCGCTCGGCGCCCGGCACGGTCAGCTCGCGTTTGAGGATGCTGGCGGCATCGGCGCTGGCCAGGTCGACTTTCGGGTCCAGACCGCAGACGCCGACTTCCAGGCCGCGCAGGGCTTTCTGCAGGGATTCCTGGAAGGTCCGGCCAATGGCCATGACTTCACCGACCGACTTCATCTGCGTGGTCAGGCGGGCATCGGCCTTGGGGAATTTCTCGAAGGCGAAACGCGGCAGCTTGGTGACGACGTAGTCGATCGACGGCTCGAAGGACGCCGGGGTGCGGCCGCCGGTGATGTCGTTCTGCAGCTCGTCGAGGGTGTAACCCACGGCCAGCTTGGCGGCGATCTTGGCGATCGGGAAGCCGGTGGCCTTGGAGGCCAGCGCCGAGGAGCGCGAGACACGCGGGTTCATCTCGATCACGACCATGCGGCCGGTGTCCGGGCAGATACCGAACTGCACGTTGGAACCGCCGGTTTCCACACCGATTTCACGCAGCACCGCCAGCGAGGCGTTGCGCATGATCTGGTATTCCTTGTCGGTCAGGGTCTGCGCAGGGGCCACGGTGATCGAGTCACCGGTGTGCACGCCCATCGGGTCGAAGTTTTCGATGGAGCAGACGATGATGCAGTTGTCCTTCTTGTCGCGGACCACCTCCATCTCGTATTCCTTCCAACCGATCAGCGATTCGTCGATCAGCAGTTCCTTGGTCGGCGACAGGTCCAGGCCACGGGCGCAGATTTCCTCGAACTCTTCGCGGTTGTAGGCGATGCCGCCGCCGGTGCCACCCATGGTGAAGGACGGACGGATGATGCACGGGAAGCCGAGCTTCTCGAGCACCGCATTGGCCTCGTCCATGCTGTGGGCGATGCCGGAACGCGGGCATTCCAGGCCGATGGCCTTCATGGCCTTGTCGAAGCGCGAACGGTCTTCGGCCTTGTCGATGGTGTCGGCGTTGGCACCGATCATCTCGACGCCGAACTGCTCCAGCACGCCGTGGCGCTCCAGGTCGAGAGCGCAGTTCAGGGCAGTCTGGCCACCCATGGTCGGCAGCAGTGCGTCAGGGCGCTCTTTCTCGATGATCTTGGCCACGGTCTGCCATTTGATCGGCTCGATGTAGGTGGCGTCGGCCATCGACGGGTCGGTCATGATGGTGGCCGGGTTGGAGTTCACCAGGATGACGCGAAAACCTTCCTCGCGCAGGGCCTTGCAGGCCTGGGCGCCGGAGTAGTCGAATTCACAGGCCTGGCCGATCACGATCGGGCCAGCGCCGAGAATCAGGATGCTTTTGATGTCTGTACGTTTTGGCATGGTGGTCACTCAATTCCGCGGGTCAGTCGGCAAGCCGTCTTGAACAATCTGGGTCAGGCGCGTCCGGGTGCGGCGTGGGCCGCCCCGGGGCCTTGCTGCAGGATGCTCAGCGGCGCTTGGCCATGGCATCGATGAAACGATCGAACAGCGGCGCGACGTCAGTCGGGCCTGGGCTCGCTTCAGGGTGGCCCTGGAAGCTGAACGCGCTCTTGTCGGTGCGCTCGATGCCCTGCAGGGTACCGTCGAACAGCGACTTGTGGATGGCGCGGACATTGCCCGGCAAGGTGGTTTCGTCAACCGCGAAACCGTGGTTCTGGCTGGTGATCATGACCACGCCGGTGTCCAGATCCTGGACCGGGTGGTTGGCACCGTGGTGGCCGTGGCCCATTTTCAGGGTCTTGGCGCCGGAGGCCAGGGCCAGCAGCTGGTGGCCCAGGCAGATGCCGAAGACCGGGATGTCGGTTTCGAGCACGTCCTTGATCGCCTGGATGGCGTAGTCGCAAGGCTCCGGATCGCCAGGGCCGTTGGACAGGAACACGCCGTCCGGGCTCAGCGCCAGCACGTCGCTGGCCGGGGTTTGCGCCGGCACCACGGTCACGCGGCAGCCGCGGGCCACCAGCATGCGCAGGATGTTGACCTTGACGCCGTAGTCGAATGCCACGACGTGGTACGGCAGGTCTGCCGCGTCGATCGTGGCGTGGCTGTCGGTCTTCAGTTCCCAGACGCTGGAACGCCACTCGTAGCGCTCGGTGGTGGAGACGACCTTGGCCAGGTCCATGCCCTTCAAGCCCGGGAAGGCACGCGCGGCGGCGATGGCGGCTTCTTCGGTGATCCCGTCACCGGCCAGGATGCAGCCGTTCTGGGCGCCTTTTTCACGCAGGATGCGGGTCAGGCGACGGGTGTCGATGCCGGCGATGGCGACCACGTTGTTGGCCTTGAGGTAATCGGGCAGCGACTGCTTGTTGCGCCAGTTGCTGGCGAGCAGCGGCAGGTCACGAATGACCAGGCCTGCGGACCAGACGCGGTTGGACTCGGCGTCTTCAGGCGTGGTGCCGGTGTTGCCGATGTGCGGGTAGGTCAGGGTAACGATCTGCTGGGCGTAGGAAGGGTCTGTAAGGATTTCCTGGTAGCCGGTCATAGCGGTGTTGAACACCACCTCTCCAACGGTCTGACCGTCGGCTCCAATGGCTTCGCCGCGAAAAATGCTGCCATCGGCAAGGGCGAGTATGGCTGGCTTTGTCAAGAAGACCTCCCGTAAGTAGAACCTGAAAGGGCGATCGCAGGTTGCAAAAAAGCGGAATGACGTATGGACACGTCACCCCGCTTTCATATGCTGAATTATTCTGCGCGCTTTTAGTGGACACACTAAAGCTGTAGCTTACAGAAAAAGTGGTTTTTGGTCTACCGTGAATGCGCCATTAAAACGCGGCATTCCGCTAGGGCACGCGTACCACGGCAACGTGCCAAGCCGATCGACCCGCATGCGTGCCTGAGCACCGACACGCGAATCGACCGTCATTCAGCCCTCGATCAGTGCAGATCGAGCACGTCCTGCATGTCATACAAACCCGCATCGCGGCCATCGAGCCACAGCGCGGCGCGCACTGCACCCTTGGCGAAGGTCATGCGGCTGGAGGCCTTGTGGGTGATCTCGACACGTTCACCTTCGGCGGCGAACAGCACCGTGTGGTCACCCACCACGTCACCGGCACGTACCGTGGCAAAGCCGATGGTCTGACGCTCACGCGCCCCGGTCTGCCCTTCGCGGCCATACACGGCCACTTCGCGCAGATCACGCCCCAACGCCTGGGCCACGACCTCGCCCATGCGCAGCGCCGTACCCGACGGTGCATCGACCTTGTGCCGGTGGTGCGCCTCGAGAATCTCGATGTCCACATCATCGCCCAGCACGCGCGCTGCGGTGTCGAGCAACTTCAGGCACAGGTTCACACCGACACTGAAGTTGGCGGCGAAGACAATCGGAATGTCCTTGCCCGCCTCGACCAGCAACTGCTTTTCCTGCTCGCTGAAGCCGGTGGTACCGATGACCATGGCCTTGCCCGCCTTGCGGCAGAACGCCAGGTTTCTCAGGGTGACCGAAGGGTGCGTGAAATCGATGAGCACATCGAACTCGTCGCTGACCTTGCCCAGGTCATCGGAGATGGGCACGCCAATACGCCCCAGCCCCGCCAGCTCACCGGCATCGGCATTGACCAGGGTGCTGTCGGGGCGATCGATCGCCGCCGTCAGCCCGGCCTTCGGCGCCTGTTGCTGCACCGCCTCGACCAGGACCTTGCCCATTCGCCCCGCGGCGCCCATCACTGCAATACGTCGCATAATCGAATCCTTGTCAGAGGTCGCCGAAGAAGCGTTTCACACCCTCGAACCAGCCACTGGCCTTGGGCGAGTGGGAGCTATCGCCTTCGAGCGTATCGCGCAGCTCTTCGAGCAGCTCGCGCTGGCGACGGCTGAGGTTGACCGGGGTTTCCACCGCGACGCGGCACAGCAGGTCACCGGCACCACCCCCACGCACCGGCGCGACGCCCTTGCCACGCAGGCGGAACTGCTTGCCCGTCTGCGTACCTTCCGGGATGCGCAGCTTGACGCGGCCATCGAGCGTCGGTACTTCGAGTTCGCCACCCAGGGCGGCCTCGGTGTAGCTGATCGGCACTTCGCAGTACAGGTGTTTGCCATCGCGCTGGAAGATGTCGTGCTCGCGCACGTTGATGACCACGTACAGGTCACCGGTCGGCCCGCCATGGGCACCCGCTTCGCCTTCGCCAGACAGGCGAATGCGGTCACCGGTGTCCACGCCCGGCGGCACTTTCACCGACAGGGTCTTGTACTCTTCGACCCGGCCTTCGCCATGGCAGGCCGCGCACGGATCGGTAATGATCTTGCCCTGGCCGTGGCAGCGCGGGCAGGTCTGCTGCACCGAGAAGAAGCCTTGCTGCATGCGTACCTGGCCGATACCGCCGCAGGTCGGGCAGGTGGCCGGGGTCGAACCCTTCTTGGCGCCGGAGCCATCGCAAGGCTCGCAGTTGACCAGCGTCGGCACGCGGATGTTGACCGACGTACCGCGCACCGCTTCCTCCAGGTTCAGCTCGAGGGTGTAGCGCAGGTCGCTGCCGCGCTGAGCGCCGCCACGTCCACCACGACCACCGCCGCCGCCAAAGAAGTCGCTGAACACATCGCCGAAGATGTCGGAGAAGTTCGCGCCGCCGAAGCCGGCACCACCGGCACCGCCCTGCTCGACACCGGCATGACCGTACTGGTCATACGCAGCGCGTTTGCTGGCGTCCGACAACACTTCGTAGGCTTCGTTAGCCTCCTTGAACGCGTCTTCGGCTTCCTTGTCACCCGGATTGCGATCAGGGTGGAATTTCATCGCCAGACGGCGATAGGACTTCTTGAGATCCGCTTCGCTGGCGCCGCGTTCGACACCCAGGACCTCGTAATAATCACGCTTTGCCATAAGTCATTTGCACTCTTGGGGGCGTTCGGCAAATCTCTGCGCAGAAAGCTGCGCCGTGCCGCAAGCAAGCACCTGCCGCCACATACGAAAGTGCCCTGACAGATGCTGTAAAAATTCTCGTATTCCAGACACGCCAACGCGGGAGCAAGCCCCCGCGCGGCGACATCCTACCAGCTCACCGCCCGAAGGCGGCTCACCGGCCGACAACTTGCAGGGATTACTGCTTGTTGTTGTCTTTGACTTCCTCGAACTCGGCGTCAACCACGTCATCGTGCTTGGCTTCGGGCTCGGCCTGCTGCGCGCCGCCCTGAGGCTGCTCGCCCTGCTCGGCGTACATCTTCTGAACCACTGGCGCGGAAACCTTCGACAGTTCCTCGACCTTGGCGTCGATCGCCGCCTTGTCGTCGCTCTTCACGGCCGATTCCAGCGCAGCCACTGCAGTTTCGATGGCAGCCTTCTCTTCGGCGGTCACCTTGTCACCGGCGTCGGCCAGCATCTTGCGGGTCGAGTGAACCAGTGCGTCACCCTGGTTACGGGCTGCGGCCAGCTCTTCGAACTTGCGGTCTTCGTCGGCGTTGGCCTCGGCGTCACGCACCATGCGATCGATTTCTTCGTCCGACAGACCGGAGTTGGCCTTGATCACGATCGACTGGGTCTTGCCAGTGGCCTTGTCTTTGGCGCCGACGTGCAGAATGCCGTTGGCGTCGATGTCGAAGGTCACTTCAATTTGCGGCACGCCACGTGGAGCCGGTGGAATGTCGGCCAGGTCGAACTTGCCCAGCGACTTGTTCTGAGTCGCTTGCTTACGCTCACCCTGCAGTACGTGGATGGTCACCGCGCCCTGGTTGTCGTCGGCCGTGGAGAAGGTCTGCGACTTCTTGGTCGGGATCGTGGTGTTCTTGTCGATCAGCGGGGTCATCACGCCGCCCATGGTTTCGATACCCAGGGTCAGCGGGCTGACGTCGAGCAGCAGGACGTCCTTGACGTCACCGGCCAGTACCGCACCCTGGATGGCCGCACCAATGGCGACGGCTTCGTCAGGATTGACGTCTTTACGCGCTTCTTTACCAAAGAAGTCGGCAACGGTTTTCTGCACCAGCGGCATGCGCGTTTGGCCACCCACCAGGATGACCTCGTCGATCTTGCTGACGTCGATGCCTGCGTCTTTCAGGGCAGTGCGGCACGGCTCGATGGTGCGCTGCACCAGGTCTTCGACCAGGGCTTCGAGCTTGGCGCGGGAAATCTTGACGTTCAGGTGCTTCGGACCGGTCGCGTCAGCAGTGATGTACGGCAGGTTGACATCGGTCGACTGCGCGGACGACAGCTCGATCTTGGCCTTCTCGGCGGCTTCCTTCAGGCGCTGCATGGCCAGAGGGTCGCCCTTGAGGTTCATGCCCGACTCTTTCTTGAACTCATCGACCAGGTAGTCGATCAGCACGATGTCGAAGTCTTCGCCACCCAGGAAGGTGTCGCCGTTGGTGGCCAACACTTCGAACTGGTGCTCGCCATCCACTTCGGCGATTTCGATCACCGACACGTCGAAGGTGCCACCACCGAGGTCATAAACGATGACGGTGTGGTCGCCCTTGGCCTTGTCCATGCCGTAGGCCAGTGCAGCGGCGGTCGGCTCGTTGATGATGCGCTTGACATCGAGACCCGCGATGCGACCGGCATCCTTGGTGGCTTGACGCTGGCTGTCGTTGAAGTAGGCCGGCACAGTGATGACCGCTTCGGTGACGGTCTCACCGAGGTAGTCTTCAGCGGTCTTCTTCATCTTTTTCAGAACTTCGGCGCTGATCTGCGGCGGCGCCATTTTCTGACCGTTGACTTCGACCCAGGCGTCACCGTTGTCGGCTTTCGAGATCTTGTACGGGACCATCTGGATGTCTTTCTGTACGACCTGCTCTTCAAAGCGGCGGCCGATCAGACGCTTGACTGCGTACAGCGTGTTGTGCGGATTGGTGACAGCCTGACGCTTGGCCGACTGACCGACGAGGATCTCGCCATCGTTGGCGTAAGCGACGATCGACGGCGTGGTGCGACCGCCCTCGGCGTTCTCGATGACCTTGGCCTTACCGTTCTCCAGGACGGACACACACGAGTTGGTGGTCCCCAGGTCGATACCGATGATTTTACCCATGTTAACTCTCCCGAAACTTGAATGAGGTAGCAGCGACTAGCTCTCGCCAACTGCGGCAATACTTGAAGGCTTGATTTCTAAATGGGGATGCCCTGAAAGATTTCAAGCCTTTTCATTGATAGAAGGCTGAGCTGCCGCCGGCGCCTTGCTGACCACCACCATGGCGGGGCGCAGCAGACGGCCGTTGAGCAGGTAGCCTTTCTGGAACACTTTCAACACGCTGTTCGGCTCGACCTCGGCACTCTCTTCCATCGCCATCGCCTGGTGATGCTCGGCGTTGAACGGCTGGCCATGCGGGTCGACCGCTTCGAGGTGGTAGCGCTTGAGCGTGTCGCTGAACATTTTCAGGGTCAGCTCCATGCCTTCGCGCATCGGACGCAAGGCTGCGTCGCTGGCATCGGACAGCTCAAGGCCACGCTCCAGGCTGTCGAGGATCGGCAGCAGGTCATTGGCGAACTTCTCGAGGGCGAACTTGTGCGCCTTCTCGACATCCTGGTCAGCGCGGCGACGCACGTTCTGCAGGTCTGCAACGGCACGCAGCGATTGATCCTGGGCAACGGCCAGTTGCTCCTCGAGCGTCTGTACACGGGCAGCCAGGTCAGAGGCGCCGGTTTCTTCAGCGTTAAGGTTTTGCTCATCCAACTGTTCGTCAGCCATTGAATCTCTCCTGGGCAATTCGGGGTCTGCGAGCGTGCTCGCCTCGTCTGATCGTTATATGGGGTTGGAAAAACCAGCTTCAAGGGTTGGCGTGATCGGGTGATGGCAATTCACCGAGCGTCATGCAGGCATTGTCAGCTCACCGCAAAGCACTGTATAAATAACCAGATCCGAACCTTTGGGAGCCTACCCATGCTGGTGCACCTGTCGATTCACAACTACGCCATAGTCGAACACCTCGACCTCGAACTTGCCCGCGGCATGTCCGTGATCACCGGTGAGACGGGTGCTGGCAAATCCATCATGCTCGACGCCCTCGGCCTGGCCCTGGGCGACCGCACCGACAACGGCGTCGTGCGCCCGGGCGCCGACAAGGCCGACATCCTCGCCACCTTCGATCTGGTCGACATCCCCGAAGCCGCCGCCTGGCTGGCCGAGCGCGACCTCAACCAAGACGGCCCGTGCATCATGCGCCGCGTCATCACTGCCGAAGGCCGCAGCCGCGGCTACATCAATGGCACGCCCTGCACGCTGGGCGACCTCAAGGCGCTGGGCGAGCTGCTGATCGACATCCACAGCCAGCACGAGCACCAGTCCCTGCTCAAGGCCGACACCCATCGCCGCCTGGTCGACGAATACGCCGGTGCCGTGGAGCTGTCGCGCCAGGTGCAACTGGCCGCGCAGCGCTGGAAGCAGACACGCCTCGAACTGGAGCGCCTGTCCAACTCCGGGGATGAGCAACGTGCGCGCCAGCAGCTGCTCAGCTACCAGCTCGAAGAGCTCGACAACCTCGGGCTGGGCGAAAACGAGCTCGAGCACATCGAGCAGGAACACAAGAACCTCACCAATGCCGAGGCGCTGTTCGGCATCTGTCGGCAGGTCATCGATCAGTGCAGCGAGAATGATTCGGGCAATGTGCTCAACGCCCTGACCAACAGCCTCAACCGACTGGGCGCGGTCGCCAATGCACCCAAGGCCTTGAGCGAATCGGTCAACCTGCTTTCCAGCGCGCAGATCCAGATCGAAGAAGCCGTGGGCGAGCTCAACCGCTTCCTGGACAATTTCGATGCCGACCCTGCAAGGCTGCAGGCGCTCGAAGAGCGGCTCGACACCATCTACACCCTGGCGCGCAAACACCGCGTGCACCCCACCGAGCTCCCGCACCTGCAACAGCGGCTGATGGTCGAGCTGGAAAGCCTCAACGCCAGCGACGAATCACTCGAGCGCCTGGGCGAAGAGCTGACGGCCTATACCAAGCATTATCAAGAGAAAGCCGAAAAGCTCAGCGCCCTGCGCACGCAGGCTGCCAGCGAGCTGGCCAATGCGGTAGAGCAGGAAATACAGCGACTCGGCATGCCAGGCGGGCGCTTCCAGATCGGCCTGGTGCCGCTGAACAGCCAGGAGCTTTCCCCGTATGGCCTGGAGCAGATCGAACTGCTGGTCAGCGCCAACCCTGGCCAGCCGTTGAAAGCCCTGGCCAAAGTGGCCTCGGGCGGTGAGCTGTCGCGTATCAGCCTGGCGATCCAGGTGATCACCGCGCAGACCTCGCGCATTCCCACGCTGGTGTTCGACGAAGTCGATGTCGGCATCGGCGGCCCCACGGCGGAAATCGTCGGCCAGCTGCTGCGCCGGCTGGGGGACCGCGGCCAGGTACTGACCGTGACCCACCTGCCGCAGGTGGCTGCGCAAGGCCATCATCACCTGTTCGTGCACAAGGTGCGCGACAGCGACACCACCCACACCGCCGTCGCCCACCTGGGCAAGCGCGAGCGGGTCGAGGAAGTGGCGAGGATGCTGGGCGGGATCGACCTGACCAAGGAATCCCTGGCTCATGCTCGCAAAATGGTCGTTACTGGCAAGCACTGAGGCAGACCGGCGGCTGGTTTTTGACCCGCCACGCACCGAAACGGCGGTCCGAAGGTCTATGCCGGCCAGTTAAGCAATTGGGGCCGCTCCGCGGCCCATCGCGGCTGAAGCCGCTCCCACAGATTTACGCGAACTCTGTAGGAGCGGCTTCAGCCGCGATGGGCTGCAAAGCAGCCCCAATAATGACGACCCGAATCAACCGACTAGCATCAACCTCCGGGTCGTCCTTCTTGCATCAGCAACGAAATTCGTTACTTCTTCTTGCGTACGTACAGGACCAGGTTGTGGTCCACCAATTCGTAGCCATGCTCCGCGACGATCTCACGTTGCCGACGCTCGATCTCGGCATCCATGAACTCGATGACTTCGCTGGTTTCCACGTTGACCATATGGTCGTGGTGGCCGCCATCTGACAATTCGAATACCGCATGACCGCCGTCGAAGTTATGGCGAACCACCAGACCCGCCGCTTCGAACTGGGTCAGTACGCGATACACGGTTGCCAGACCGACATCTTCGCCAGCCTCCATCAACGCCTTGTAAACGTCCTCGGCGCTCATGTGACGCTGCTCGGTCGTGTCGAGCATTTGCAGAATCTTCACTCGAGGCAGTGTCACCTTGAGACCGGCTTTGCGTAATTCGCTATTTTCAACCATGGTCAGCTTTCTCGCCGATGCTGCTTCGCAGCTTCTCTTAATACGGGTATGATCGGGGTTTACGTTGTCCAGCCAAGATAGTGGAAGTCGCCCACCGATGCAAAACACCAAGCTCTTGCTAAACAGCCTCGCCCTCGCGGGACTGCTCGCACTCGCCGGTTGCTCGTTTCCCGGGGTTTACAAAATCGACATCCAGCAGGGCAATGTCGTCACGCAGGACATGATAGACCAATTGCGTCCGGGAATGACCCGACGGCAAGTGCGGTTTATCATGGGCAATCCCCTGCTGCAGGACACCTTCAACACCAATCGCTGGGATTACCTTTATAGCCTTCAGCCTGGCGGCGGCAAGCGCCAGCAAGAACGCATGAGCATTTTCTTCAACGAGAATGATCAGCTGGTCAACCTCGCCGGCGACTTCATGCCAGGCGTCAGCCGCGACCAGGCCATCCTGGGCGGCAGCGGTGACACCAGCGTCGTTCCGCAGGAAGGCGCCAGCGAAGCACCGCAGCAGCAGCCGGTGGAAAAACCAGCCGCACCGGGCTCGACCGAAGAGTCGATCCAGCGTGAAATCGACAGCATCGAAACCACGCCTGTGCCGACCCCAGCGCCGCTGGAAACCTCGCCACAGTAAGTGCATGCGCAGAAAAAAGCCCGGGGCATTCCACCCCGGGCTTTTTTACGCCTGCGCGCCGGCCCCGACGGTCAGCTGGCGAGTTGCTTGGCGCGCTCGCAGAAGGCATCGACCAGGGTATTGGCGGCCTGATTGAACAGCGGCCCCAAGGTGGCGCGCACCAGCGAGCCGGCGTAGTCGAATGACAGGTCCAGGCTGATCTTGCAGGCCTTGTCGCCCAGGGCCTTGAAGGTCCAGATACCGTGCAGCTGGCTGAATGGCCCTTCTTCCAGGTTCATCTCGATCGACTGCCCCGGCACCAGCACATTGCGCGTGACCAGGTGCTGGCTGATGCCGCCCTTGGCGACTTCCAGCCTGGCACGCATCTGGGTTTCGCTGGCTTCGATCACGGTCGTGTCCGAGCACCACGGCAGAAACTCCGGGTAGCGGGCAACGTCATTGACCAGATCGTAAAGGGCCTGGGCAGGGTACGGCAGCAGGGCGGAGCGTTGAATATGGGTAGTCATCCAGGCATCACTTCCAAAGCGGGGCGGCAGCGCTTCACAGCGCATCGGAAACCGGTCCTGTTCCAGGACGAGGATGCGCCATTGTCCGGCATTCAACCCACAGGCTCAAGCACGCCCAAATCCCGTAGCCGACAGCGCGACGACTCCCTATAATGCCGCCCCTATGGCTAAACAAAAGAAACATCCGACAGGGACCATCGCGCAGAACAAGAAAGCGCGTCACGATTACTTCATCGAACACAAGTTCGAGGCCGGATTGGTCCTGTCCGGTTGGGAAGTAAAGAGCTTGCGCGCCGGCAAGGCCCACCTGGTAGACAGCTATGTGCTGCTCAAGGATGGCGAAGCCTGGTTGTTCGGCAGCCACATCACGCCGCTGACCACTGCAAGCACCCACGTCATTGCCGACCCCACGCGCACGCGCAAGCTGCTGCTGAACAAGCGCGAGATCGAGCGCCTGGAAGTGGCCGTCGCCCAGAAGGGTTACGCCTGCGTGGCCTTGGCGCTGTTCTGGAGCAAGCACCTGATCAAGTGCGAAATTGCCCTGGGCAAGGGCAAGAAGGAGTTCGACAAGCGCGATACCCTGCGCGAGCGCGACTCCAACCGCGAGATCCAGCGCGCCGTGCGCAGCAAGGGCAAGGACGTCTGACCTCGCCCTGCCCGCCTACCACCCCGGTGGGCGGCGCTCAGTTGCCGCTGCGCCGCTCCGCCCGCGCCACGCGTTGGGCTTCCTGCTGGGCTTCGGCCAGCACTTCCTGCACGTAGAGAATGTGCCGGCTGGACACTTCGCGCGCGTCGTCCGCACGCCCTTCGATGATCGCCTGATACAGCTCGCGGTGCTGATTGATCAGCATGTCGCGCGTTTCCGGCCGCTGCTGATACATCCCGCCAATGTTGGTCACCACGTTGCGCTTGAGCAGGTCGAACAGACCCCGGATGGTGTGCAGCAACACCGCATTGTGGCTGGCCTCGGCAATGGCCAGGTGAAAACGCGCATCCGCCGCGCCCTCTTCAGCCCGGCTCACTTCATCGACACGGCAATAGCAATCCTGCAGCACCTCGAACGCCGCCTTGAGCCGCGCCCGATCAGGCTCGGTGGCACGCTGCGCCGCGTAGTACGCGCATGACGCTTCAAGCGTGTGGCGGAACTCCAGCAGGTCGCGCTGTGCATCGCCGTTACGCTCAAGCAATTGCAGCAAGGGATCGCTGAAGGTCGACCCCAGCGCTTGCGCCACATAGTTGCCCCCGCCCTGCCGGCTGATCAGCAGCCCCTTGGCCACCATCTTCTGGATCGCTTCACGCAGTGACGGCCGCGACACCCCGAACTGCTCGGCCAACGCACGTTCGGCCGGCAGCCGCTGCCCCGAGATCAGGGTGCCCTCCAGAATCATCCCCTCCAGCCGCTCGACGATATCGTCGGACAGACGCCGTTGGTGGACCTGATCAAAAACCATCACATGCTCTCCAGAAACGCCGGGCAACTCCCGAAGCGCTCTATTCTCGCCGATCCGCGCCACGGCGACACGCAGCAGATGACGAAATCCGCCGCTCGGCAACGCGCCACTCATCGCCCTTCGACCAAAGTTTGCATCGAGACAAATTGACACACCCCAATCGCGCTCTTAACCTAGCGACCAGCCATTGTAAATTGGTATTACCAATTACCCAATGCCATTGCTGACCAACAACAATTAGGGGTCTCCCCATATGCAAACCTGGCAACAACTCTATGCCCCACTTGGTAGCCTCGGGCTCTCCGCCGCCGCTGCCGTCGTGCCGATCGTGTTCTTCTTCCTGGCCCTGGCAGTGTTTCGCCTCAAGGGTCACGTGGCCGGCAGCATCACCCTCGGCCTGTCGATCCTGATCGCCATCTTCGCCTTCAACATGCCTGCTGACATGGCCTTGGCTGCCGCCGGCTATGGCTTCCTGTACGGCTTGTGGCCAATCGCCTGGATCATCGTCGCCGCCGTCTTTCTCTACAAACTCACGGTCAAGAGCGGCCAGTTCGAGATCATCCGCAGCTCGGTGCTGTCGATCACCGACGACCAACGCCTGCAAGTGCTGCTGATCGGCTTCTGCTTCGGTGCGTTCCTCGAAGGTGCAGCCGGCTTCGGCGCACCCGTGGCAATCACCGCCGCACTGCTGGTGGGCCTGGGCTTCAACCCGCTGTACGCCGCCGGCCTGTGCCTGATCGCCAACACCGCCCCCGTGGCCTTCGGCGCACTGGGCATTCCGATCATCGTGGCCGGCCAGGTGACCGGCATCGACGCCTTCCACATCGGCGCCATGACCGGCCGCCAGCTGCCGCTGCTGTCGCTGTTCGTGCCGTTCTGGCTGGTGTTCATGATGGACGGCCTGCGCGGCGTGAAGGAAACCTGGCCTGCCGCCCTGGTCGCCGGCCTGAGCTTCGCCGTGACCCAGTACTTCACCTCCAACTACATCGGCCCGGAACTGCCCGACATCACCTCGGCGCTGGCCAGCCTGATCAGCCTGACCCTGTTCCTCAAGGTCTGGCAGCCCAAGCGCTCGATGACCCAAGCCCAGGGCAGCGCCGGCGCCGCGGTGCTGCAAACCGCCGGAAGCCAGCCAACGCCCTACAGCCTGGGGGAAATCTTCAAGGCCTGGTCGCCGTTCCTGATCCTCACCGTGCTGGTGACGATCTGGACCCTGAAGCCGTTCAAGGCCGCCTTCGCGCCGGGCGGGGCGATGTACAACTTCGTGTTCAACTTCGCCATCCCGCACCTGGACCAGCTGGTCATCAAGACCGCGCCGATCGTGACCACCGCCACTGCCATGCCGGCCGTGTTCAAGTTCGACCCGATCTCGGCCACCGGCACCGCCATCTTCCTCTCGGCGGTGATCTCGATGCTGGTGCTCAAGATCAATGTCAAAACTGGTCTGACCACTTTGAAAGAGACGCTGTGGGAGCTGCGCTGGCCGATCCTGTCGATCGGCATGGTGCTGGCCTTCGCCTTCGTCACCAACTATTCCGGGATGTCCTCGACCATGGCCCTGGTCCTGGCCGGCACTGGCGCGGCGTTCCCGTTCTTCTCGCCGTTCCTCGGCTGGCTGGGCGTGTTCCTCACCGGTTCCGATACCTCGTCCAACGCCCTGTTCAGCTCGTTGCAGGCCACTACCGCGCACCAGATCGGCGTCAGCGACACCCTGCTGGTAGCGGCCAACACCAGCGGCGGGGTGACCGGCAAGATGATTTCACCGCAGTCCATCGCGGTCGCCTGCGCCGCCACCGGCCTGGTCGGCAAGGAATCGGACCTGTTCCGCTTCACGCTGAAACACAGCCTGTTCTTCGCCACCATCGTTGGCGTGATCACCTTGGTTCAGGCCTACTGGCTGACCGGCATGCTGGTCACTCATTAATGTGAGAAGCACCGGGCGCCTGCGCGCGCCCGGTCACGCTCTCCGTCCACGCTGCGAGACCCCATGATCATTTCCGCCTCCACCGACTATCGCGCCGCAGCCCAACGCAGGCTGCCCCCGTTCCTGTTCCACTACGCCGACGGTGGCGCCTACGCCGAATACACCCTGCGCCGTAACGTCGAAGACCTGGCCAGCATCGCCCTGCGCCAGCGCGTACTCAACGACATGTCGCAACTGAGCCTGAGCACCGAGCTGTTCGGCGAAACCCTGAGCATGCCCGTGGCCCTCGCCCCGGTCGGCCTGACCGGCATGTACGCCCGCCGCGGCGAGGTTCAGGCCGCACGCGCCGCTGCCGCGCACGGCATCCCCTTCACGATGTCGACCGTCTCCGTGTGCCCCATCGAAGAGGTGGCCCCGGCCATCGACCGCCCCATGTGGTTCCAGCTCTATGTGCTGAAAGACCGCGGCTTCATGCGCAACGCCCTGGAGCGCGCCAAGGCCGCCGGCGTGCGCACCCTGGTGTTCACCGTCGACATGCCGGTGCCCGGCGCCCGCTACCGCGATGCGCATTCGGGCATGAGCGGGCGCAACGGCCCACTGCGGCGCATGCTGCAAGCCGTGACCCACCCACAGTGGGCCTGGGACGTCGGCGTCATGGGCAAGCCGCATGATCTCGGCAACATCTCCGCCTACCGCGGCAACCCCACGGGCCTGGCCGACTACATCGGCTGGCTGGGCAACAACTTCGACCCATCGATCTCGTGGAAAGACCTGGAATGGATTCGTGAATTCTGGGACGGCCCGATGATCATCAAGGGCATTCTGGATGCCGACGACGCCCGCGATGCGGTCAAGTTCGGCGCCGATGGCATCGTGGTCTCCAACCACGGCGGCCGCCAGCTCGACGGCGTACTGTCCACCGCCCGCGCCCTGCCCGCCATCGCCGACGCAGTGAAGGGCGAGATCAAGATCCTCGCCGACTCCGGCATCCGCAGCGGCCTCGATGTGGTGCGCATGATCGCCCTGGGCGCCGACAGCGTGCTGATCGGCCGCGCCTTCCTCTACGCCCTGGCCACCCACGGCGAAGCCGGCGTGAAAAACCTGCTGGAACTGTTCGAAAAAGAGATGCGCGTGGCGATGGTACTGACCGGCGCCAAGTCGATTGCCGAGATCACTCGCGACTCCCTGGTACAAAGCTCGCGGGTACAAGACGCCCGCGCCTGATGTATCCGGCTCCCGCGGCGCTGCTGCGGGAGCCCGCTGCTTTCATCCAACTGCAAACAGCGCCATACGGCCTAAGAATAAAATGCAGCCCCTGTGGGAGCGACTTCAGTCGCGATGGCCGGCCCCGCCGGCCCAAAGCCGCCGCCGATCCCCACAGTCACACCCAAACGCAAAAAACGTGGCGCCCCGCCAAGGAACCCCAAATGACCCTCCCCACCCCCTTCCTACGCGACGCCACCACCCTCATCCCCGCCGAGCGCCGCTTCGACGACCCCACCTCGACCCTCGCCTTCGGCACCGACGCCAGCTTCTACCGCCTGATCCCCAAGCTGGTGATCCGCGTCGAGTCCGAAGCCGAAGTCATCGCCCTGCTCAAACTCGCCCAGCGCGACCGCGTACCCGTGACCTTCCGCGCCGCCGGCACCAGCCTCTCGGGCCAGGCCATCAGCGACTCGGTGCTGATCGTGCTCGGCGACAACTGGAACGCCCGCGAGATTCGCCAGGACGGCGCGCAGATCCGCCTGCAACCCGGCGTCATCGGCGCCCAGGCCAACGTCTGGCTGGCCCCGTACGGGCGCAAGATCGGCCCCGACCCGGCCTCGATCAACGCCTGCAAGATCGGCGGCATCGTCGCCAACAACGCCAGCGGCATGTGCTGCGGCACCGCGCAGAACACCTACCACACCCTGGCCGGCCTGCGCCTGGTGCTGGCCGACGGCACCTGCCTTGACAGCGAGGACCCGGCCAGCGTCGCGGCCTTCCAGAACAGCCACGCCCCCTTGCTCGACGCCCTCGCCCGCCTGGGCCGGGAGACCCGCGCCAACACAGCCCTGGCCGAGCGCATCCGGCACAAGTACCGGCTCAAGAACACCACCGGCCTGTCGCTCAATGCCCTGGTGGATTTCGACCAGCCGCTCGATATCCTGCAGCACCTGCTGGTCGGCTCCGAGGGCACCCTGGGCTTCATCAGCGCGGTGACCTACGACACCGTGCCCGACCACCCGCACAAGGCCAGCGCCCTGCTGGTGTTCCCCAGTGTCGAAAGCTGCTGCCGCGCCGTGCCGATCCTCAAGCGCCAGCCCGTATCGGCCGTGGAGTTGCTGGACCGGCGCAGCCTGCGCTCGGTGCAGGACATGGCCGGCATGCCGGTGTGGGTCAAGGGCCTGTCGGCCAACGCCTGCGCCCTGTTGATCGAATCCCGCGCCGCCAGCCAGACCCTGCTGCACGAGCAAGTGCACCAAGTGATGGCCTCGATTGCCGAGTTCCCCCTGGAACAGCAAGTGGATTTCAGCGAAGACCCGGTGGTGTACAACCAGCTGTGGAAGATCCGCAAGGACACCTTCCCCGCCGTGGGCGCCGTGCGCCAGACCGGCACCACGGTCATCATCGAAGACGTCACCTTCCCCGTCGAGCAACTGGCCGAAGGCGTCAACCGGCTGATCCAGCTGTTCGACCAGCACCGCTACGACGAGGCAATCATTTTCGGCCATGCGCTGGAAGGCAACCTGCACTTCGTCTTCACCCAGGGTTTCAACAGCGCCGAGGAAGTGGCGCGCTATCAGGCCTTCATGGACGACGTGGCGCAGCTGGTGGCCGTGGAGTTCGGCGGCTCGCTCAAGGCCGAGCACGGCACCGGGCGCAACATGGCGCCCT
>NZ_DAMCCR010000009.1:0-67758 GCF_032058845.1 Pseudomonas sp.
GCAGTGCGCCGCCTACCCCGCCCGCCGCACCTGCCGGGGGCAACCCCGCCGCGTCGTCCCCTGCAAACCCGAACGGCGTGTGAAAGGACCTCATCGATGACCAGCAAAGCCATAACTCAGTTTGAACACAACTTCGATGACATGCCCACGTCCGATCGAGGCATCCGCCGCATCGGCATGACGATCGTTCTGGTGACCTTCGGGATTTTCGGAACATGGGCCGCAGTTGCGCCCTTGAGCAACGCCGTACACGGGTCGGGAGTCGTGACCGTCCAAAGCTACCGTAAAACCGTTCAGCACCTCGAAGGCGGCATCGTCAAGGAACTGCTGGTCCGCGACGGCGACAGCGTCAAGAAGGGCGATCCTGTCATCGTTTTAGACGAGTCTCAGCTCAGTGCCGAATATGAGTCCACGCGTAACCAGCTGATCGTGGCGCGCTACAAGGAAGCACGCTTGCGAGCCGAGCGGGATCAACTGGACACCATTCCGCCTGTCAAACTCAACGGCACCGATTCCGACCGTGCTCAAGAGGCACTCGCCGGGGAGCAGCAAGTATTCGTGTCCCGCAAGGCATCGCGTTTGGGTGAGATTTCAGTGCATCGCGAGCAGATCCGCCAGCTCAAAGCGCAGATCGACGGTATGGGAGAGATGATCCGTACCAAACAAGGGCTTGAGAAATCCTACAGTGGTGAGATTGTTCAGCTCAAAGATCTGCTGGCCCAGGGCTTTGTAGATAACCAGCGTCTGCTGGAGTCACAACGTAAGCTCGACATGCTGCGTACGGAGGTGGCCGACAATAAGTCGAACATTGCCAAGACGAAGCTGCAGATCAGCGAGACCGAGCTGCAGATCGTGCAGTTGGACAAGAAATTCACCGCCGACGTGGCGGATGAGCTCTCGCAGGTGCAGGCTCAGGTCTTCGACCTGCAAGAGAAGGAAACCGCATTGAAGGATCGGCTTTCGCGTGTGGTCATTCGCGCCCCCGAAAGCGGCATGGTGTTAGACATGAAGGTGCATACCGTGGGAGGTGTGGTTCAGCCCGGTACGCCGCTGATGGATATCGTGCCTATTTCGTCTGACCTGGTTGTCGAGGCCAAAGTAGCACCTGTTGATATTGATCGATTGGAGCTGGGTAAAACTGCAGATATCCGTTTCAGCGCTTTCAATAACGCAACGACGCCAGTCATCGAAGGCAAATTGACACGCATCTCCGCAGATCGGTTGACGGACGAGCGCTCGGGTGACCCTTACTACCTGGTCCGCGTCAACGTAACCGAAGACGGCATGAAAAAGCTCGCCAACCGCAAGCTGCAGCCCGGCATGCCTGCCGAGGTGCTGATCAATGCCGGCGATCGCACCATGCTTCAGTACCTGCTCAAGCCAGCGCGCAACATGTTCGCTGAATCGATGATCGAGGAATGATTGTGCTGCGTTTGTTACCGGGTGTAGTGCTGAGTCTCACCATCGCACAGGCCATGGCCGCCGAGCCGGTGGTGCCCAAGGATGTTCCGCCCAAGCAGGTGTCGGCCCTGACCTACGCACTGGATCTGGGGGCGCTGTACCGTGAGGCGCGCCTGGAAGATCCCCGTGTGCTGGCAGCCTACCTGCGTGCCAAGTCGGCCTCCGAGGGCCAGCGCGCAGCGTTGGGCGGGTTGCTTCCGCAGCTTTCCGCCAACGCCAATGGCAACCGTATCCTGCGCAAGGATGAGGCGTCGCGCGAGATCTACAACAACAAAAGCAACTCCGTGACCCTCACCCAGTACCTGTACAACAAGTCGGCCTGGGAAGCGTGGCAGAAGTCCAAGAGCCTGACGCGCCAGCGCGGTGAGCAGGCCGAGGATGCCCATGCCGAAGCCGCTGTCGAGCTGGCCAAGCGCTACTTCGTGGCCCTGGCAGCCGATGACGAGCTCGAACTGGTCCAGGCCGAGCGCCGCGCCACGCAGAAGAACCTCGATCGCGTGACGTCGATGTTCGAGCAGCAGATGGCCAAGATCACCGACAAGCTCGATCTCCAGGCGCGGGTGGATTTCCTCGCCGCCCAGGAGGTCGAGGCGCGCAATCAGGTTCTGGTGAGCCGCGAAGCCTTGTCCGAGCTGGTGGGGCGCCCGATCACCGAGCGCTTGAGCCGGGTGCGCAGCGATGTCGCCCTGAAGGCACCGCCGCGGCCGCTGGAAAATTACGTGAGCCAGGCCATCGCGACCAACCCGTTGCTCAAGGCCTACGAGCACGGTGCCGAAGTGGCTGACGCTGCGGTGCGGGAAGGCAAGGGCGGGCATTACCCGCAGGTCTCGTTGAACCTCAGCGCCCAGCGCAGTGACGTGGGTTACGACAACACCCAGACACCGCGCAGCGACAGCTATGTGGCGAGTGTCGGGATTTCGCTGCCGCTGTACAGCGGAGGTTCGACCTCGGCGCGGGTGCGTGGGCTGTACGATGACCAGTTGGCGGCCGAGCAGGACCTGGAAGGGGTCCGCCGCCAGGTGGTCAAGGAGACCACAACCTCCTACCTCACCGCCCAGGCGGCAGTGGAGAAGATCCGCGCCAACCGCAATGCGCTGTCTTCGGCGCAGCAGTCGAGCATCGCCGCGCAGAAGGCCTTCACCTATGGTGTGGTCAACGCGGTGGACGTGCTGAACAGCGTACAGAGCGAATTCAAGGCCCGGCGTGATTTGCTCAAGTCGCAGTATGACTTCATCACCAACCTGTTCATGTTGAACCGCTGGAGCGGGCAGCTGAATCAGGAGAGTGTCGACAGCGTGAATGTCTGGTTGAGCCCTGAGCCGGACAAGGGGCTGCCCGGTGGTGACCTGGCCAAGGCCGACACCAAGCGCTGACCCAGGCTGGCGTCACCTGCCACGGCTGCGTGGCAGGCGCGCCAGATCCGCGCTTGTCCCCATTCGACCTGATGCCGTGCGTCACGGTTTACCGGAGCGTGGGATTTGGCTCGCTGAGCCGTAGGAATATTCAGCGCGTTGGCATAGCGCCATCCCTCGCCCCCGGCAAAATCGGTTTTATCCTACGCTCCGCGAACCAAAAACTTGCTCTAGTGTCCTTATCACCTGCTTGAACATTCGCCGAGAGGCCGGTTTTGTCTGCCGGCCACGTGATCTGCGTCGAGCACGGCGCGGTGGTAGATGTATACTCACGCACCCATAGTTCACGCCGGCGTGCCTTGCAGCCCTCTGCGGCCTGCCATCGGCACTTGAATGCACTTTATCGTACTAACGGAGTTGGTTAATTCGCATGAAAGCAATCGTCACTGGGATCACTGGTCAAGACGGCGCCTACCTGGCAGAACTGCTGCTCGAGAAGGGCTACACCGTCTATGGCACCTACCGCCGTACCAGCTCCGTCAACTTCTGGCGTATTGAAGAACTGGGCATCCAGAACAATCCGAACCTGCACCTGGTCGAGTACGACCTGACCGACCTGTCTGCCAGCATCCGCCTGCTGCAGACCACAGGCGCCACCGAGGTCTACAACCTCGCCGCGCAGAGCTTTGTCGGCGTGTCTTTCGAGCAACCCCTGACCACCGCCGAAATCACCGGCCTGGGCGCTGTCAACCTGCTCGAAGCCATTCGCATCGTCAACCCGAAGGTGCGCTTCTACCAGGCCTCCACCTCCGAAATGTTCGGCAAGGTCCAGGCCATTCCGCAGGTCGAGGACACCCCGTTCTACCCGCGCAGCCCCTACGGCGTCGCCAAGCTGTACGCGCACTGGATGACCATCAACTACCGCGAGTCGTACGGCATCTTCGCCACCAGCGGCATCCTGTTCAACCATGAGTCGCCGCTGCGTGGCCGTGAGTTCGTGACCCGCAAGATCACCGACACCGTCGCCAAGATCAAGCTGGGCCTGCAGGACACCCTGGAGCTGGGCAACCTCGACGCCAAGCGCGACTGGGGCTTCGCCAAGGAATACGTCGAAGGCATGTGGCGCATGCTGCAAGCCGACGAGCCGGACACCTTCGTGCTGGCCACCAACCGCACCGAAACCGTGCGTGACTTCGTCAGCATGGCCTTCAAGGCCGTCGACATCACCCTGAACTGGAAAGGCGAAGCCGAAGCCGAGCAGGGCATCTGCGCCGCAACCGGCAAAGTGCTGGTCTCGATCAATCCGAAGTTCTACCGCCCAACCGAAGTCGACCTGCTGATCGGCAACCCGGCCAAGGCCAAGGACGTACTGGGCTGGGAGCCGAAAACCTCGCTCGAAGATCTGTGCCGCATGATGGTCGAGGCCGACCTGCGCCGTAACGAGCAAGGGTTCTCGTTCTGATGACCCAGGCCAGCAAACGTGCACTGATCACCGGCATACAGGGTTTCACCGGCCGCTACATGGCTGCCGAACTCGAAGCCCATGGCTACGAAGTCGTCGGTACGGGCAGCCAGGCCTCCAATGAGCCGCGTTACGTTCAGGCAGACCTCACCGATGCGGTGAGTCTGCGCACACTGCTGGCCGACCTGCAGCCGGATGTCGTCGTGCATCTGGCGGCGCTCGCCTTCGTTGGCCATGGCGTGGCCGATGCGTTCTATCAGGTCAACCTGATCGGCACGCGCAACCTGCTCGACGCCATCGCCGCCTGCGGCAAGACGCCCGACTGCGTGCTGCTCGCCAGCAGCGCCAATGTCTACGGCAATGCTTCCGACGGCATGCTCAGCGAGGCCACGCCGCCAGCGCCGGCGAACGATTATGCAGTCAGCAAGCTGGGCATGGAGTACATGGCCCGCCTGTGGCAAGACCGCCTGCCCATCGTCATCACACGGCCTTTCAATTATTCCGGGGTCGGGCAGGGCGAGAATTTCCTGTTGTCCAAGATCGTTTCGCACTTCCGCCGTCGGGCGTCGGTGATCGAGTTGGGCAACCTCGATGTATGGCGCGATTTCAGCGATGTACGTGCGGTCGTGGCGGCCTACCGTGGCCTGCTGGAGGCTGCGCCCATTGGCCAGACGGTCAATGTCAGCTCTGGCGTGGCGCATTCGCTGCGCGATGTCATCGCGTTGTGCGAGCAGATCACGGGTCATCACATCGACGTCACCGTGAACCCTGCGTTCGTACGGGCCAATGAGGTCAAGACGCTGACGGGCGACAACAGTCGGTTACGCAGGCTGGTGCCTGGCTGGACTACTCCAGCGTTGCAGGACACCTTGGCCTGGATGCTGGATGCCCGTTAATGAAAGTAGTTCTGTCCGTTGACCCTGTTCGCTTCCCGCTGACGGGGATCGGCCGCTATACCTACGAGCTGGCCCAGCATCTGGCTGCCAGCCCGGAAATCACTGACCTGCGCTACATGGCAGGTCGCCGCTTTCTGCCCAGCGTGCCCAGTGCGAGCAACGTGTCGGGGGGCGGGCACGGGCTCAAGCGCGTCGTGCAGAAGCTGCCGATCGCCATCGAGGCTTACAGGCGTTTGATGCCGTGGCTCAAGAGCCGGGCACTCAAGGGACACGCGGATTTCCTGTACCACAGCCCCAACTATTACCTGCCGCCGTTCGAGGGGCTGCGGGTCGCGACCTTTCATGACCTGTCACCGTTCACCTGGTCCCAGTGCCATACGCCTCAGTTGGGCCGCTTCCTGCGCAAGGAGCTCACGCAGACGGTACAGCGCGCCGACCGCCTGATCACCGACTCTGAGTTCACCCGCCAGGAGTTGGCAGCCTATTTCAACTGGCCACTGGAGCGCATCGATGCGGTGCCGCTGGCCAGTTCCGCAGAATTCCACCCGCGTGACGAGGCGCAGCTGGCCCCTACGCTCGCCCGCTACGGCTTGCAGCCTGGGGGCTACAGCCTGTTCGTCGGGACCATCGAGCCGCGCAAGAACATCACCACGCTGCTCGATGCCTACCAGCGCCTGCCAGTGCCCCTGCGCACACGTTTTCCTCTGGTGTTGACCGGCTACCAGGGCTGGCAGAGCGAGGCGATTCACCAGCGTCTGGAAAGCGCGCGCCGTGAAGGCTGGGCGTACTATCTGGGGTTCATACCGGGGCATGAGCTGCCGTTGCTGTTCGCTGCCGCGCGCCTGTTCACCTTCCCAAGCCTGTATGAAGGCTTCGGTCTGCCCGTGCTGGAGGCCATGAGCTCGGGTGTGCCGGTGGTCTGCTCCAATGCTTCGTCTCTCCCGGAGGTGGCTGGGGACGCGGCCTTGATGTGTGACCCCCTGGATGTCGAGACCTTGACCCAGTTGCTCGCCAAGGGCCTGGAAGACACTGCATGGCGCAGTGGCGCGGTGAGTGCAGGCCTGGCCCATGCCGCACGTTTTTCCTGGCAACGCTGTGCGCTGGGCACCCTCGAAACCTATCGCCGCACGGTGGCCCAGCCATGACCAAGGTCCTGCATTTTTTCAAGACGTACTACCCGGAAACCATGGGTGGCGTCGAACAGGTCATTTTCCAGTTGGCCGAAGGCAGCGTGGCTCGTGGCCTGAGCGCCGAGGTCCTGTCATTGAGCACACGCGGCGCGGCCCGTGGCGAGACTGTGGGGCACCACGTGGCGCATCGCTCGCGCCTGGATCTGCATGTGGCGTCCACCGGCTTCTCGCGCTCGGCTTTCAAGGATTTTGCCGAGCTGGCGAGCCAGGCTGACATCATTCATTACCACTACCCCTGGCCCTACATGGACCTGGTGCACTTTGCCAGTCGCCTGAACAAGCCCACCCTGGTCAGTTACCACTCGGACATCGTCAAGCAGAAGATGCTGCTCAAGCTGTACCGACCCTTGATGAATCGCTTCCTGAGCAGTGTCGATCGCATCGTGGTCTCTTCGCCGAACTACGCGCAGAGCAGCGACGTCCTGCAGCGCTTCAAAAGCAAGGTCGACATCATTCCCTTCGGCCTGGAGGAATCGACCTATCCGGTGGTCGATGAGGCCAAGCGTACGTACTGGCGGGAGCGAGTAGGGGCGCGGTTCTTTCTGTTCGTAGGCGCACTGCGCTATTACAAGAGCCTCGATTGCCTGATCGAAGCGGCCAAGCGGGCGAATCTGCCCGTGGTCATCGTCGGGCACGGGCACCTCGAGCAGGCGTTGCGCGCCCAGGCCCAGGCCATCGGCGCCAACACCGTGCAGTTCGTCGGCGGGGTCGATGACGCAGACAAGGTCGCCTTGCTGCAACTGTGCGAGGGCTTCGTTTTCCCGTCTCACCTGCGTTCCGAGGCCTTCGGCATCTCGCTGCTGGAAGCGGCCATGTACGGCAAGCCGATGATCTCGTGCGAGATCGGCACCGGCACCACCTTCATCAACCTCCACGGCCAGACCGGGCTGGTGACGCCTCCTCGAGATCCTGGCGAGCTGGCCCGCGCCATGCTCGAACTGTGGAACAACCCGGTGCGGGCCGCGGAGATGGGGCGTGCAGCGCGTCAGCGCTATGAGTCGGTGTTTTCGGCCGAGCAGATGATCGACAGCTACGTGCAGGTGTACCAATCGCTGCTCGACGGCCGTTCATGAGCGATCACGCCGCACCGGCCACAGGTGCCATTCTGGTCACCGGCGCCAACGGGTTCGTCGGACGTGCCCTGGTCGAGCATTTGCTCACGTCACAACCACGCCCGGTAATCGCCGCGGTCAGGCAAGCCGACGCCGACCTGCCGCCCAAGGCATCCAGGCGTGTGGCGCCGGCACTCGGGCCGACTGCACAGTGGGCCTCGGCACTGAAGGGTGTCGAATGCGTGGTGCACGCCGCTGCGCGCGTGCATGTCATGCAGGATGCCGTGGCCGACCCGCTCCAGGCGTTCCGGCAGGTCAACACCGCAGGCACCTTGGCGCTGGCTACCCAGGCGGCACAGGCCGGCGTACGGCGTTTTGTGTTCATCAGCTCGATCAAGGTCAATGGCGAGCAGACACTGCCCGGCCAGGCGTTTACCGCCGATCAACCGCCTCAGCCCGTGGACCCTTATGGGGTGTCGAAACACGAGGCCGAGCAAGGCTTGCTGCAGGTGGCCCGGGAAACCGGTATGGAGGTGGTCATCGTGCGGCCTGTGCTGGTCTATGGCCCAGGCGTTGGCGCCAACGTGGCGAGCATGATGCGCTGGCTTGCACGCGGCGTGCCCTTGCCCCTGGGGGCCATCGACAACCGGCGCAGCCTGGTGAGCCTGGCCAACCTGGTGGATTTCGTTGCCCTGTGTGTGGAACATCCGTGTGCGGCCAACCAGGTGTTCCTGGTCAGTGACGGCGAGGACCTGTCCACCACCGGTCTGCTACGGCGGATGTCGCGCGCATTGGGGCGACGTGCTCTGCTGATCCCGATTCCGCCGGCGTGCCTGGCGCTGATGGC
The DNA here is from genome assembly GCF_032058845.1 of Pseudomonas sp. GTDB lineage: Bacteria > Pseudomonadota > Gammaproteobacteria > Pseudomonadales > Pseudomonadaceae > Aquipseudomonas. The sequence goes on from NZ_DAMCCR010000009.1 coordinate 8,261, forward strand.
GCGCGTGCTGGGCAAGACACCGGTCGCCCAACGCTTGCTGGGCTCGTTGCAGGTCGATATCGAAAAGAACAAACAGCGACTGGGCTGGCAGCCTGCCGTCCCGGTCGATGTGGCCCTGCAGGCCACTGCCCGTCATTTCCTGGAGCTGCAACGTCGATGACTGTCGCCTGGCTGCTGATCGTCGTGGCGATCGCTTCATTCCTGCTCACGGCGGTGCTCCGTCGCTATGCTTTGGCGCGCAGTCTGATGGACATCCCCAACGCGCGCAGCTCGCACACGGTTCCGACCCCCCGGGGCGGTGGCGTGGCGATCGTCCTGACCTTCCTGCCCGCGCTGCTGGTGCTGTGGCAGCAGGGCTGGGTGACGGGCGCCGAGGCGCTGGCGCTAGGTGGCGCCGGTCTGCTGGTGGCCATTGTCGGCTTCATCGACGACCACCGGCATGTTCCGGCCCGCTGGCGCTTGCTGGGGCATTTCGCGGCGGCGCTTGGGCTGCTGTTGGGCCTGGGTGGGGCACCGCTGCTCACGGTCGCTGGAATTTCACTAAGCTCAGCCGGGATATTGCTACCCTTGCTTGCGGTCTATCTGGTCTGGTTGCTGAACCTGTACAACTTCATGGACGGCATCGACGGCATTGCCGGTCTGGAAGCCGTGGCCGCGTGCGCTGCCATGTGCGTGGTCTACGCCGTGGGTGGGCATGTGCACGCCATGGCGGCACCGCTGCTGCTCGCCGCTGCAGTGCTGGGGTTTCTGGTGTGGAATTTTCCGCCGGCGAAAATCTTCATGGGCGATGCGGGCAGTGGTTTCCTCGGCTTGACCCTGGGTGGGCTGTCACTCCAGGGCGCCTGGTTGCATGGGGACTACTTCTGGGCGTGGGTGATCGTGCTCGGGTTCTTCATCGTCGATGCCACGGTGACGCTGTTGCGCCGTCTGATGGCGGGCGAGAAGGTCTATGAGGCCCATCGCAGCCATGCGTATCAGCACGCGGCGCGGCGCGCCGGTCGGCACCTGCCCGTGACCCTGTGCGCTGGCGCGTTGACGCTGTGCTGGCTGTTGCCCGTGGCCTTGTGCGTCACCTGGCTGGGCCTCGATGGCGCGCTGGGTACGCTGATCGCCTACGTGCCGTTGGTCATGCTGGCACTGAAGTTTCGAGCGGGGCGAGCAGAGTAGAGGCCTGTTCTGCGTCAGCGACGCATGAGCACGCCGGAACATTGATAACCACCTGCATGCGCTGGCCACTGCCAGGCATGCGACATCGAAGAGAGCGCGCCTGCGGGCCGGTACCTATGGACAAGTTGCGCACCTACCTCGTCAATCTGCCACGTCGTAAAAAACGCCTGATCCAGGTGGCGACCGATGTGGTTCTGGTCTGGCTGGCCCTGTGGCTGGCGTTCGTCGTGCGTCTGGGCATGGACGAAATGTACAACCCATTGCTCGGCCACCCGTGGCTGTTCGTCGCAGCGCCCATCGTCTCGATCCCGCTGTTCATCCGCTTTGGCATGTACCGGGCCGTGATGCGTTATTTCGGTAACGATGCGTTGCTGGCCATCGTCAAGGCCGTGAGCCTGGCCTCCTTGCTGCTGACACTGGTGGTGTTCTGGTACAGCGCGCCGCCGCAGGTCGTGCCTCGCTCGATCATCTTCAACTACTGGTGGTTGAGCCTGGTGATCGTCGGCGGCTTGCGCCTGGCCATGCGCCAGTACTTCATCGGCGACTGGTTTACTACCGCGCAGCATGTGCCCTTCGCCACACGCGAAGACAGTTTGCCCAAGGTGGCCATCTATGGCGCCGGTACTGCAGGCAATCAGCTGCTCGCAGCGCTGCGCATGGGCAAGATGATGCGCCCGGTGGCGTTCATCGACGACGACCCTGGCATCGCCGACCGGATGATCGCCGGCTTGCAGGTCTACAAGCCTGATCGCATCCAGCGCATGATCGACGAAACGGGCGCCGACGAAATCCTCCTGGCCCTGCCGTCGATCTCGCGTGATCGGCGCCGCGAGATCCTCGGTAATCTCGAATGCTTCGCGCTGCATGTGCGCAGTGTGCCGGGCATCATGGACCTCGCCAGTGGCCGGGTGAAGGTCGACGACATTCAAGAGGTGGACATCGGCGACCTGCTGGGGCGCGATGCGGTGCCTGCGCAACACGACCTGCTGGAGCGCTGCATCGTCAACCAATCGGTGCTGGTCACCGGCGCTGGCGGCTCGATCGGCTCGGAACTCTGCCGGCAGATTCTCGAGCTCAGGCCCAAGCTGCTGATCCTCTTCGACCACGCCGAATTCAATCTCTACAGCATCGCTGGCGAGCTGGAAGCGCGTATCGAGCGTGAGCACCTGCGGGTTCGGCTGGTCCCCATTCTCGGCTCGGTGCGCAACCAGGCACTGACGTTGAACATCATGAAGACCTGGCGAGTGGACACGGTCTATCACGCTGCGGCTTACAAGCACGTGCCGATCGTCGAGCACAACGTCGCCGAGGGTGTGCTCAACAACGTGATGGGCACGCTCAGCACCGCCCAGGCCGCGTTGCAGGCCGGTGTGGCGAGCTTCGTGCTCATCTCCACCGACAAGGCCGTGCGCCCGACCAATGTCATGGGCAGCACCAAACGCCTGGCCGAAATGACGCTCCAGGCGCTGAGCCGCGAAACGGCGCCGGTGCTGCTGGGAGACGCCGACAACGTGGCTCGGGTCAACAAGACCCGCTTCACCATGGTTCGCTTCGGCAATGTGCTGGGCTCGTCGGGTTCGGTGATTCCGCTGTTCCACAAGCAGATCAAGGAGGGCGGGCCCCTCTCGGTCACTCACCCGAAGATCACCCGTTACTTCATGACCATCTCCGAAGCGGCGCAGCTGGTGATTCAGGCGGGGTCCATGGGGCAGGGCGGCGAGGTCTTCGTGCTGGACATGGGCAAGCCGGTGAAGATCGTCGAGCTGGCGGAGAAGATGATTCACCTGTCGGGCTTCAGCGTGCAGTCGGAGCAGAACCCTACGGGCGACATCGCCATCGAGTTCACGGGCTTGCGCCCGGGTGAAAAACTCTTCGAAGAGCTGCTCATAGGCGATAACGTCGAGCCCACACGGCACCCGATGATCATGTCGGCGAACGAGGATTCCCTGACCTGGAGCGTGCTCAAAGGGCAGTTGAACGAGTTGCTGACGGCCGTGGAGAGCAACAACTGCCCGCGGGTGCGCAAGTTGCTGCGTGAGCTGGTCTGCGGGTATGCGCCCCAAGGGGACATCGTGGACTGGATCTATCAGCAGCGGCAGCAGGATTCGTGAGGGCTGGTCGTTCGGTAGGGCTTGGCGCTATCCCGCGCCTGTGGGAGCCAACTGTCTTTCACGAAGGGCTGAGAAACGGTCGGCTCAGGCCTTCGTCGACAGCAACGCTACCCGTGTGGGAGCGGCTTTAGCCGCGATGGGCGGCGTAGCCGGCCCAAGGCTGCAACCTCCATTTACCTGCTGTTTCGCGGCGTCTGAATCAGGCCGGCTGCGCCGGCCATCGCGGCTAAAGCCGCTCCTACAGGGCGTGGTCCTGAGCTGGGGCGATGCGCCGCCTGGGACAACCTGTCGCCTTGACGGTTCCGTGCGGAATTTGTTTGTGACAACATTTCGGTTACAATCGGAAAAACGTTTCAGCCTTGTAGGGTTTTTCTGACCCTTGGCGAAGCGTTGCTGTTTCTCTGGCTGCTGACTCCAATGATCAATAAAAAGCGTGCGCTGAAGGACAGAAACAAGCGAGGTCAGGCCTGCGCCGTCCTTACGTGCTAACGATTGGAATTTGATCAATGTTCAAGAAAGCTGGCAAGACCCTGCTGGGTCTGGCTGTTGCCGCGAGCTTCATGCACGCGCACGCCGCAGAAACCAAGAAAGTCGACGTGCTGCTGGTGGGCGGCGGGATCATGAGTTCCACCCTGGCGGTCTGGCTCAATGAGCTGGAGCCCAGCTGGTCGATGGAAATGGTCGAGCGCCTGGACGGCGTTGCCGAGGAAAGCTCCAACGGCTGGAACAACGCCGGTACCGGTCACTCTGCACTGGCCGAGCTGAACTACACCCCGGAAAACACCGACGGCACCATCAACATCAGCAAGGCCATCGAGATCAACGAAGCCTTCCAGATCTCTCGCCAGTTCTGGTCGTGGCAGGTCCGTCAGGGCGTGCTGAACAACCCGCGCTCGTTCATCAACACCACCCCGCACATGAGCTTCGTGTGGGGCGATGACAACATCAAGTTCCTGAAAAAGCGCTATGACGCGCTGCAGGCGAGCCCGCTGTTCCGTCCGATGCAGTACTCCGAGGACCACGCGCAGATCGCCAAGTGGGTCCCGCTGATGATGGAAGGCCGTGATCCGAGCCAGAAGCTGGCCGTGACCTGGACCCCGATCGGCACCGACGTCAACTTCGGCGAGATCACCCGCCAGTTCGTCAAGCACCTGCAGACCCGCGAGAACTTCGATCTGAAGCTGTCCAGCGAAGTGCAGGACATCACCCGTAACGATGATGGCTCCTGGCACGTCGAGTACAAGAACCTCAAAGACGGCAGCGAAACCGCGACCGACGCCAAGTTCCTGTTCATCGGTGCCGGCGGCGGCGCGCTGAAGCTGCTGCAGAAATCCGGCATCCAGGAAGCCAAGGAATATGCAGGCTTCCCGGTGGGTGGCTCGTTCCTGGTGACCGAGAACCCGAGCGTGGCCATGCAGCACATGGCCAAGGCGTACGGCATCGCTTCCACTGGCGCGCCGCCCATGTCGGTCCCGCACCTGGACACTCGCGTGCTGGATGGCAAGCGCGTGATCCTGTTCGGGCCATTCGCCACCTTCTCGACCAAGTTCCTCAAGAACGGCTCGTACCTCGACCTGCTCAAGAGCACCACGCTGCACAACGTGTGGCCGATGACCAAGGTTGGTGTCGATCAGTACCCGCTGGTCGAGTACCTCGCTGGCCAGCTGATGCTCTCGGACGACGACCGCTTTGCCGCGCTGCAGACCTACTTCCCACACGCCAAGAAAGAAGACTGGCGCCTGTGGCAGGCCGGTCAACGCGTGCAGATCATCAAGCGTGATGCCGAACACGGCGGCGTGCTGAAGCTGGGCACCGAGGTGGTCGCGTCCAAGGACCGTACCCTGGCCGGCCTGCTGGGTGCCTCGCCAGGTGCCTCGACCGCCGCGCCAATCATGCTCAACGTGCTCGAAACCATCTTCAAGGAGAAGGTCGCGACCCCTGAGTGGCAAGCCAAGCTGCACGAGATCGTGCCGAGCTATGGCACCAAGCTCAACGAGTCGGCCGCTGCCGTGCAGAAAGAGTGGAACTACACCGCTGAAGTCCTGCAACTGGCCAAGCCGCCGGTGATCGACGCCAGCGTGGGTGAGGTCACTGCCCCCGCAGCGCCGGCCAAACCGGTGGAAAGCAATCCAGCCGCTGATATGGCGCTGTAAGGCGCTCAGCCTTCGTCGGGTGCGGCGGCACCGAGTGAATACGGCGCCCGATTTGGCACTGTAGGCGCTCGCCCGCCGTCCGGGGTAGCAGTGCTGAACGAAAAACCACGGGTCGCCAAGCGCGGCCCGTGGTTTTTTGCTTTCAGCACCAGAGTGACTCATCGCGGCTAAAGCCGCTCCCACATGGACCGCATTGCTTTCAACAAAGGCCTGATCCGACCGCTTGTCAGCGCTTCGTCAAAGACAGTTGGCTCCCACAGAGTGCGCAAAACCTTGTTGGAGCGGCTTTAGCCGCGATGGGGCGCGAAGCGGCCCTAATCACTTTGCTGACCGGCATTGACGTTCTCGATAAGTCACCCGCTCGACACCTGCCGCACCCTCACGATAAGGCGGCAGAATATCTCTTTAGAGGGGTGGCCCCATCAGGCTATTTCACCACCGAACGTCTCGACATTTGGCGAGCCTCCGTTCACTTGCGCCAGATCAGCGCCGACGTGTCATAGCCACGCTCATGCGCAACCTTCAGCAACTGATCCGTGGTCGCCTGGCTCACCTCGGGCGTGCGTGACAGCAGCCACAGGTACTTGCGCTGCGGATCACCCACCAGGGCCACGTTGTAGTCGGCGTCGTGGTACAGCACCCAGTAGTGGCCCTTGGTCAGGTCCGGGGCCAGACGGCTGAACCAGTTGTCGAAACGCACCCAGAGTTTGTCGGTACGGCCCGCCACCTGCGGCTCGGCGATGCCGTTGACCTGGCTCACGTCGCCGTCTTTGTCGCGGCAGCGGTTGAGTACGTCGATGCGGCCATCCTGGCGCAGGCCGTAATGCGCTTCGGACTGCACGCACTTGCGTTGGAAGAACATCGGCAGCCGGGCCAGCTCGTACCAGGTGCCTTGGTAGCGTTCCAGATCAACCGGCATGGTGGCTGGCGGCGGGCTCGAGCGCTTGTTTTGCGTGCTGCAGGCAACGAGGGCGACGGCAATGCAGCCGAGGGTAAGCAGGGTACGGGTCTTCATGAGTCCTCCCAGAAAAACGAAGGCCGCTGGCGAACCTCGCACAGCGGCACCTGGGATTTGGATGCCACGCGTTGCAAAAAGTTGAATGCAACGGCGTGGCAAAGCGCTTCAGGACAGCTCGACGCTGCCGTAGAAGGCGGTCAGGACCTTCACCAGATGGGCCAGGTCATGGCTGCCGCACAGCTCGCGGATCGAGTGCATGGCGAAGGTCGGCAGGCCGATGTCGACGGTGCGCACGCCCAGGTGGCTGGCGGTGATCGGGCCGATGGTGGAGCCGCAACCCATGTCGCTGCGCACCACGAAGCTCTGCACCGGCACTTCTTCGGCCATGCACAGGTGGCGGAAGAAGCCCGCCGTTTCGCTGTTGGTGGCGTAACGCTGGTTGCTGTTGACCTTGATCACCGGGCCGGCGTTGAGCTTGGGCCCATGGTTGCCGTCGTGCTTGTCGGCGTAGTTGGGGTGCACGCCGTGGGCGTTGTCGGCCGAGATCATCAGCGAGCGCTGGATCGTGCGCACGTAGTCATCGTGGTTGCCGATCAGGCGCTGCAGGGTCTGTTCGAGCATCGGGCCGTCGGCGCCGCAGGCCGAGGCCGAGCCGATTTCCTCGTGGTCGGTGCAGACCAGCACGCAGGTCTGCTCGCTGTCCGCGGCCAGCAGCGCCTGCAGGCCGGCGTAGCACGACAGCAGGTTGTCCAGGCGGGCAGCGGCAATGAAGTCAGCGTTCAGGCCGATCAGTGCAGCGCCCTGGGTGTCGTAGAAGCTCAGCTCGTAGTCGAGCACCACGTCGGCGATCAGTTCGTGCTCGCGGGCCAGTTGCTCGGTGAGCAGGGCACGGAAGTCGATGCGCTCGTCACCGGCTACCTGGGCCAGGATCGGCGGCAGCTCGGTTTGCGGGTTGATGGTCCAGCCGTCGTTGGCGCCGCGGTTGAGGTGAATCGCCAGGTTGGGAATGATCGCGATCGGCAGGGTGAAGTCGATCAGCTGGCTCTCGACCTTGCCGTCGCGGCGGAAGGTGACACGCCCGGCCAGCGACAGGTCGCGGTCGAACCAGGGTGCCAGCAGCGCGCCGCCATACACTTCCACGCCCAGTTGCAGGAAGCCTTGGCGCTGCAGCTCAGGCTGCGGCTTGACCCGCAGGCACGGGCTGTCGGTGTGCGCGCCGACCATGCGGATGCCGCCCTGCAAAGGCGCCTGCTTGCCCAGGCTGATGGCGATCAGGGACGAATCGTTGCGGGTGACGTAGTAGCGCCCGCCAGGCACCGTGGCCCAACTGTCGCGCTCGTCCAGGCGTTGATAACCCGCCGCTTCCAGGCGCTGGGCCAGGCTCGCGGTGGCGTGGAACGGGGTAGGGGAGGCCTTGAGGAAATCGATCAGGCCGTTATTGAGGGCGTCGCGCATAGGTCACTCCAGACAGCAGAGGCGCGAGTTTAACGCAGTTTGTAACGGTTCGATCAGGCCGCGAAGAGTTTCTGCGCCTGGGCGAAACACTGCTCGGCAATCACCGAACGGGGTTCGCTGCGACGCATCACGATGCCGACCTGGCCACGAATCCGGGCATCGGTCAGGGGCAGGATGCGCAGGTGCTTGCCCAGGTCTTCGAGGCCGAACTCCAGCGGCATCACCGCGCAGCACAGGCCGCACGCAATGGCCTGGATGAGCTGAAAGGTGGAATCGCTTTCCAGCACGGTGTTGGGCGTCAGGCCACGGCTGCGCAGGCTCAGGTCCAACGACTGACGGTAGTGCATGCCCCGGCTCGGCAAGCCCAGGGGAACACCGGCAAGGGCGTCCCACTGCAACGGGCCGTCGAACTGAAAGTGTCGCGTGTCGTACAGCAGGCCCATGCAGGTGACGCCCAGTTCGATGACTTCAAAATAGTGGGTGTCGACCTGGTCGAGGTAGCAGATGCCCAGGTCCAGCTGGTTACGGCTCAGGCCGTCGATGATCTGTTCGGAGCTCAGCGAAGACAGCTGAAACTGCAGCCCGGGGTGCTGCTTGCGCAGTGGCAGCAGCAGCGCCATGGGGTTGAAACTGGCCAGCGGCACCGAGCCCAGACGCAGGCTGCCCACCACCTGGCCGCGGCAATTGGCGGCTTCGGCGTTCAGGCCGTCGTGGGCGGCCATCAGCGTACGCGCCCATGCGAGAATGCGCTCGCCGGCCTCGGTGAAGCCCTCGAAGCGCTGGCCACGCTTGACCAGGGTCAGCTCCAGCTCGTCTTCAAGGTTGCGCAGGCGCATCGACAGCGTGGGTTGTGTGACATGGCACAGCGCCGCCGCCTGACCGAAATGCCGGGTCTGGTCGAGCGCGATGAGGAACTTGAGCTGCTTGATGTCCATGAGAAAGCCTGCGCATGCATAAGCGCTCGACCTTAACCAAGTCCGACGCGGCTCGCTATCGATTAATAGAGGCGATCGATCAAGGGGTGTGGGCGGTCGACGGCTTCAGCCGCCGGTCATGTTCATGAAGCGCACGATCTGCACATCGCCGCCCACTTCGAAATGGTGGCGGTAAGGCTTGAGGTGCACCGCTTCGCGAATGGCCTTTTCCAGCCGGGCGCTGTCGCCAGGGTGGGCGCGCAAGACCTGCTTGAGGTCCATCGAGTGTTCATTGCCCAGGCACAGCAGCAGGCGACCTTCAACGGTGAGTCGTACGCGGTTGCAAGTGGCGCAGAAATTGTGGCTGTGCGGCGAGATGAAGCCTACCCGGGTCTGCGGCGCCTCGGCCAGGCGCCAGTAGCGGGCAGGCCCGGCAGAGGATTCAGCCGACTCGACCAGGGTGAAGTGCTCGGCCAGGCGCGCGCGCACCTCATCGCTGGAGCAGAAGGATTCGCCGCGTTCATGCTCGTTGATCACGCCCAGCGGCATTTCTTCGATGAAGGAGATGTCCAGCTCGCGCTCGATGGCGAAGCGCACCAGATCGACCACTTCATGGTCGTTGCGGCCCTTGAGCACCACCGCGTTGAGCTTGGTGCGGCGAAAGCCAGCCGCCCGTGCGGCATCGATGCCGGCGATCACCTGGGCCAGGTCACCGGTGCGGGTGAGCTGGCGGAAGCGCTCGGGGTCGAGGCTGTCGAGGCTGATGTTGAGGCGGGTGACACCGGCATCGAACAGCGGTTGGGCCAGGCGACCGAGCTGTGAGCCGTTGCTGGTCAGGCACAGTTCGCGCAGACCCGGCAGGGCAGCAATGCTCTGGCACAAGCCGACGATGCCTTGGCGTACCAGGGGCTCGCCGCCGGTGAGGCGAATCTTGCGCGTGCCCAGGGCCACGAAACGCTCTGCAACCTGATACAACTCTTCGAGGGTGAGGATCTGCTGGCGAGGCAGGAACTGCATGTCTTCAGCCATGCAATACACGCAGCGGAAATCGCAACGGTCGGTCACTGACATCCGCAGGTAGTCGATCTTGCGATTGAAGCCGTCGATCAGAGCTGGCTGGGTCACGTCTGCGCCTGGGTTGAACGAGTGGAGCGGGATTCTCATGCCGCGTTGAGCTCCACGCTATAACCTGCGCCAAGCCGCGTCAAATCGCTTTGGCCGACCAGATGATCAGCCCTGTCTATCGTGCGCCACCGGCCTGTGTTTCAGCGACGGACGGGGTAGGCGGTGGTGTATTTCATCTGTTCCATGGCAAAGCTCGAGGTGACGTTAGAGAGCCCCTCGGTGCAATTGATCAGTTTTTTGTAGAAGCGGTCATACGTGCCAATGTCGGCCACCACCACACGCAGCAGGTAGTCCCAGTCCCCGGCCATGCGATAGCACTCCATGACCTCCTCGAATGCCGTCACCTTGGCCGCGAAGGCGTCCAGCCACAGGCTGTCGTGGTGTTGGGTTTTCAGCTGGACGAAAACCGTCAGGCCAAGGCCCAGGCGTTCCGGGTCGAGCAGTGCCACCCGGCTGCGGATGTAGCCGTCTTCTTCCAGGCGCTTGACCCGTTTCCAGCACGGGGTAGTCGACAGGTTGACGGCTTCTGCGAGGTCCTTGAGCGACATCGAGGCATCGCGTTGGAGCAGGGTGAGAATGTGCTGATCGAAGCTGTCCATGGCGGTGCGGTCCGGGTCATAGCTGGCGGTGGGGGAAACGTCCAAGACTACGGCATCAGGGGCAAAATGCACGTCCTTGCGCGTCCCCGTGGCGGGCGGATGCGGTTATGCCATAGTGACGGTCTTTCCCTGCCAGTGGCCTTGATCATGTCTGACAAACCTCGCCATTTCGCCACCCGTACCCTGCATGCCGGCGAGCACTACCGCGCCGCCGACAATGCCATCTTCCCACCGATCTTCACCGCCAGCAGCTTCACCAAGCGCAGCCTCGATGACTCGCCCGCGTACGCCTACAGCCGCGTCGCCAACCCCACCCGCGATGCCTACGAGAGCGCCGTGGCGGCCCTGGAGGAGGGCGTCGGTGCGGTCGCCTGCGCATCGGGCGTGAATGCCACAGCCACCGTGCTGGAGCTGCTGCCCAAGGACGCCCACGTGATCGTGATGAACGGCGTGTATGGCGGCACGTTTCGCATCCTCGAAGACTTTCGCAGCCACACGTCAGGGCTGACCACCACCTATGTCGACCTCAACGACCTCGGCGCTGTCAGCGCAGCGATTCGCCCCGAGACTCAACTGATCTGGATTGAATCGCCGACCAATCCCTTGCTGCAACTGGTCGACATCAAGGCCTTGTGCGACCTGGCACAGACGCGCGGCATCCTCACCTGCATCGACAACACCTTCTGCTCCCCGTGGAACCAGCGCCCGCTTACCTTGGGCGTGGACCTGGTGATGCATTCGGCGAGCAAATACATCGGCGGCCATTCCGACCTCACCGGCGGCATCGTGGTGGCTGGCAGCGAGGCGCTGCTCAAGCGTCTGCGGCGGATCAGCATGGCCATCGGCGCGGTGCAGGGGCCGTTCGACTGCTACCTGGCCTTGCGCGGGCTGAAGACGCTCGATGTGCGCATGGAGCGTCAGTGCGCCAACGCCTTGCACGTGGCGCGCTTTCTGGAGCACCACCCGCAGGTTGAACAGGTGTATTACCCAGGCCTGGAAAGCCATCCGCAGTTCGCCCTGTGCCAACGGCAGATGCGCAGCGGCGGGGCGGTGGTGGCAATGAAGGTCAAAGGCGATCGCGCGGGCATGAATCGCTTGGTAGAGGCTTTGCAGTTGTTCGTGCTGGCCGACTCCCTGGGCGGGGTCGAAAGCATGCTCAATCACTCCTGGAGCATGTCGCATTGCTCACTCAGCGCCGAACAGAAGGGCGCGATGGGCATCAGCGAGAACCTGCTGCGGTTGTCAGTAGGGGTGGAGGATCACCGCGATCTGATCGAGGATCTGGAGGCAGGCCTGGCCGCGCTGGGCGAGTTAGCGCCTTAGGGGCTGGAGCGTCGTGCCGCGGTGGGCGGCGACCGTACAAGGCCAGGCGTCCAAGGCTAGCCGCTGAAGATCGGCCCATGTGCGGGCCGCCGAAGCGTCAGCGGCCCGCGAGACTCACAAGGGACGGCTCACGCCTTGGGCTGGTGAACGATACGCTCGATCTTGTCCTTGATCAGCAGCCGCTCCTTGCGCAGCGTGTTGATCGTGTCATCGCCGGTGCCGTTGTGTTCGGCGTTGAGCACCTGTTTGTCCTTGGCGTTGTAATCCTTGTGCAGTGCATGCAGGTCGGGGTTTTGGTCTATCAGGGCCTGGAAGGCGTCGGTGCTCATGTTCAGGTCAGCGAGCAGATCGTGCGGAACTGGCATTTCTTCACCTCGGTCGGTTGGGCGTAATGACTGAGGCCCTGAGGATAGCCCTTGTCGCCGCCGGCTGCGACCCCTCGACGGCACGCTTGGCGCGGTGAATGGCCAGACATTGTTACCACCCTCCATGCGCGCCCGGCATCGCCTGCGTTTCGCGCGCAGCGCCTGCGCCGTATATACTGCGCGCCACTGTTTGTGGGAGAGCCTTGTGGCCATAGAAATACACTGGATCCGTGACGACCAGAGCTTGGCCGAGCACTGCCGGCACTGGCACGAACTGCCTTTCGTGGCCGTCGACACCGAATTCATGCGGGTCGACACCTTCTATCCCAAGGCTGGCCTGATCCAGATCGGCGATGGTCAACGCGCCTTTCTCATCGATCCGCTGTTGATCCGTGACTGGGCGCCCTTGGGCGCGCTGCTCGAAGACAGCCAGGTGGTCAAGGTGCTGCATGCCTGCAGCGAAGACCTCGAAGTGCTGCTGCGCCTGACTGGCAAGCTGCCGCAACCGCTGTTCGACACGCAACTGGCCGCCGGTTACCTGAACATCGGCTTCTCCATGGGCTACTCGCGACTTGTGCAGGACGTGCTTGGCATTGACCTGCCCAAAGGCGAGACCCGTTCGGACTGGCTGCAGCGGCCGTTGTCCGACACCCAGGTGAGCTACGCCGCCGAAGACGCCGTGCACCTGGCCGAGCTGTTCGCTGCATTGCGCCCGCGCCTGCTCGACGACAAATACGCCTGGGTGCTCGAAGATGGCGCCGAGCTGGTGGCGCAGATGCGCCGCGAGGTGTCGCCACTCACCCTGTTCCGCGATGTGAAGCTGGCCTGGAAACTGTCACGTCAGCAACTGGCGGTGCTGCGCGAGCTGTGCGCCTGGCGTGAGCGCGAGGCGCGAGCGCGTGATGTGCCGCGCAGTCGCATTCTGCGTGAACAGTCCTTGTGGCCCATGGCCAAGAGCCAGCCGGAGACGCTGGCCGCGCTGGCCAAGATCGACGATATCCACCCGCGCACCCTGCGTCAGGATGGCGATACGCTGCTGAAATTGCTCAAGCAAGCCGCCAGCGTGCCGTCCGAAGACTGGCCAGCGTCCCTGCCGGAACCCTTGCCCATCGAAGCCTCGGGCATTCTCAAGCGTTTGCGCAGCATCGGCCAGGCCGAGGGCGAGCGGCTGGGCATCGCCCCCGAGCTGATGTTGCGCAAGAAAACCCTGGAAGCTCTCCTCAAGAGCGGTTACCCCAGCGGCCCTTATCAATTGCCCGACTCGCTGCGCGGCTGGCGCCGTGAACGCATGGGGCAAGCACTGCTCGACGATCTGGCGAGCAGCGGAGAATCTGCATGAAACGTATCTGCTCGATCTACAAGAGCCCGCGCAAGAACGAGATGTACCTTTATGTACTCAAGGCCGATGGCCTGGAGCGCGTGCCTGAAGGTCTGCTGCCGGCGTTTGGCACGCCCAGGCACGCCTTCGACCTAGTCCTGAGCCCGGAGCGCACGCTGGCCCGTGAGGACATCCACAAGGTGCTTGCCAACCTCGAAGAACAGGGCTACCACCTGCAGATGCCGCCGGCTGAAGATGAGTACATCGAACACCTGCCCGAAGAACTGCTGCGCCGTAACGATCCGGTCTGAGGGCGTTGCCAGTCAGTTGAACGATTGGGGCCGCTTTGCAGCCCATCGCGGCTGACCGGAACGCCGGATCGGCCCACAGATGTGCGCGAACTGTGTGGGGGCGGCCGGTCTGGCGCTCCGGTCAGCCCCAACGATTACGACCCGAATGAACTGCCTGGCATGAGTCAGAGGGTCGCCTTCCTTCCAGCGTCGTGCCGGGCGCCAGCGCCGGGCACGCTGCCCCGTCAGGAGCTTGCTTGCCATGCAGGTAGTGATCGCAGAACACCATCATCCCGTCTATACCCGCCTGCTCGCCGAACAGCACCCTCAGCTAGAGGTGTTCGCCAGCAGCGACCCCACCGAGCTGCGAGCGATGGCCGGGCAGGCGTCTGTCTGGCTCGGCGAGCCGGATCTGTTGGCCGACCTGTTGCGTCAGGGGTTCAAACCTGCCTGGTTGCAGTCCACCTGGGCGGGCGTCACGCCCCTGTTGGCGCCTGACCTGCCGCGTGATTACCTGCTCACGCGCGCGGTCGGCATATTCGGCCAGGTCATGGCCGAGTACGTGCTGACGTATCTGCTCAGTCACGAACGTCACGTGGTGTCTCGCATGATGAACCAGGTCCAGCGTCGCTGGGACGGGCGCCCTGGCCTGAGCCTGGCGGGTCGTGACGTGCTGATCGTCGGCTGCGGCGAGATTGGCCAGCGGGTGGCCGAGTACCTGGTCAGCTTTGGTGTGCAGGTGCGCGGCATCGCCAGCCAGGCTCGCAGCCAGGCGCCCTTCATTGAAGTGAGTGGCGTGAGCGCACTGGCGCAGCAGGTGACGCAGGCCGATTACGTGATCAACCTGTTGCCTGACACGCCGGCCACTCATGACCTGTACAACGCTGAGCTACTGGCCAGGTTCAAGCCCGGCGCACTGTTCATCAATGCCGGACGAGGTGTGGCGGTGGTCGATGCCGATCTGGTGCAGGCCCTGGAGTGCGGACACTTGGCGGGCGCGGTGATCGACGTCTGCCGCGAGGAGCCTCTGCCGACCGAGCATGCGTTCTGGCACGCGCCAGGGCTGATCCTGACAGGCCACAGCTCGGCACCGACTTCGCCGGCAGCAATGGTCGAGCTTTTTCTGCATAACCTGCAGGCGTATCAAGCGGGGCAGGGCTTGCGCGGTGAGGTGAATTTTCAGCGCGGTTATTGAGCTGCGGCGTACGCGTTGCCATGGCCGACCGACGGCTCAGGCGCCCACGTTACCGTCTGCCGCCAGCGCACTGAACGGCAGACCTGCGCTACACGCCAGCGCGTACAACCGCCGCTGACAAACGGCCTGGCAATGCGCCGGGCCACGCCCTAGACTGGCGCCGCCGCGTCCAACGGCGCCACCTCCACTGCAGGAACACTGAGTCATGAACGCTGAAAGCGCGCCCTTCTGGCGGCGCAAGACCCTCGAACAACTGAGCCCCGGCGAATGGGAATCGCTGTGCGACGGCTGCGGGCTGTGCTGCCTGCAGAAGCTCGAAGACGAAGACGATGGTGGCATCTACTACACGCGCATCGCCTGCAAGCTGCTCGATCTGAACACCTGCCAGTGCAGCGACTACCCCAGCCGTTTCAAGGCTGTGCCCGACTGCATCCAGCTCACCCCCGGCAAGGCCGATCAGTTCAAATGGCTGCCGAGCACCTGCGGCTACCGCCTGGTTAGCGAGGGGCAAGACCTGCCCACCTGGCACCCACTGGTGTGCGGAGATCGCAGCCAGGTTCACGAGCAACGTATCTCTTACGCCGGGCGCATGCTCAGCGAAAACGAGGTGAACGAGGACGACTGGGAAGACCATCTGATCTTCCGTGCTGGCTGAGCGGCCGCTCCGGCAGGCGCGCGCCGGAGTCAATCGTTTTGGCAGCCCGCGCAATCAGCACCCCGCAGGGCTGCCAAGGTCTCGCGCGTCGATCCAAAGGGGCCCGATCCGGCACCGCGGCCAGGGATCCTCAGCTGCGTCGCAGCCCACGTCACGCGAGCAGCCCCGCGCCTTGCGCCGAGCCGTGCGCGTGCAGTGCTTCAAAGCCTCAGCCGGCGATAGGGTCTTTGCCGGTCACGGTCACACCGCGCGTCGCGGCATCCGCGCTGGCCTTGAGTTTGACCAGCTCGGCGGAATCGTGCTCCAGGCCCGAGCGCAGACGGTCGTACTCGGAGCGGTGCTCTTCGAAGAAGCTCTTGGCCGCGCAGTGGCCCTTGACGCCACGTGCCAGTGCCAGGCCGCCGACTGCGACATGCACCAGGCCGAGGAAGCCACCTTTGCTCAAGCCTCTGCCGATCATGACCACGCCGCCAGCCAGCGAGGCGAAGCGCTCGATACCTTGGACGTTCTTGTCGTTCGAATGGTTGTCGCTCATTGGGAAGATCTCCTGAAAGGGGGTATACGAGCTGACCGCCACAGCAGGGGAAGCGTTCAGCCGATGTGGCAGATGGCTCACGCTGAATGTGACGGTCGCGGCGTTCCGAGAGGCAGGCGGCACCGCTTTACAACGATGCGCCAGGCAAACGCAGGCAGGCAGCGAGTGGGCCACCTGTCTGAACTGCCGCGCCATGCAAAGCGTGCAGCAATCGACTGGCGCGCAGGTTGACGGCGCTTGCGCGCGCTACTTTTTCAGAAGGTCACCCAACGCGGCGAAGGGATTGTGCGTGGCCTTGGCGGTGGTGGGCGAACTCAGGGAGCCGTCACTGAAATACTGCTGGTCGGTGTAGCGCGAGTGTTCGTTGTCGTGGCAATACAGACACAGCAGCTCCCAGTTCGAGCCGTCCTGGGGGTTGTTGTCGTGGTTGTGGTCGCGATGGTGCACGGTCAGTTCGGACAGGCGCTTGCCGGCGAACTCACGGGCGCAGCGACCACAGACGTGGGGATACATTCTCAGGGCCTTGTCGCGATAGCCCATGTCCTTGTCGCGCTTGGCGTCGGCAAGAATGCGGTCGAGCCGCGCGGTGGCGGCAGAGGTGGAGGCCGAGCTCATGGTGGTACCTTTGTTTTCTGATCAGGCGGATGACGGTTATGCGGTGAAGTCTAGCCTGCCTGGCGACACGCCGGACAGGCGCGATACATCACTTGCAGGTAGCCTGTAGACAGATTTCTGATAGGAGGTTGGCCATGTACGCCATTCTTGCCGTCGGCCTGCTGGCCGGTCTCTCCCTGGCCGAGGCGGCAACGCCGCTCCCCCAGGCTCCGGTAAGCGTGCCCGGCGCGCCGGGTACGGCGACGCCATCGCCGTATCCGCAGATCACCCCGAGCAACCCGCCCAAGGCCGGTGACGGGGCACCCGGTGGCCCGATGCTGCCGCCGATCCCGCATCCTGGTCCACCCAAGGACCAGCCCCTGCCCAAGCCTGCGCAAACGCCACCGGTGAGCGTGCCGGTTCGGCGCTAGCCAGCGGGCGCGGTGGCTGCTCGTTCGTCCTGAGGGCCGTGGATTGAGGTCAAGGCCTGGCTGAATGCCGACGCCTCTTCGTGTCCGACCTTGCCGCGCCGCGACCGGTACCCGGCCTATACCCGGTTTACACCACGCCCAGACTTTCCAGCACGAACCCATATTCCAGCGCGACATCGCGCAGCCCCTGGTAACGCCCGCTCATGCCGCCATGCCCGGCGCCCATTTCAGTCTTGAGCAGCAGCAAATTGTCATCGGTCTTGTGCGTGCGCAAACGCGCGACCCATTTGGCAGCCTCCCAGTACTGCACACGGCTGTCGTTGTAGCCGGCCACCACCAGCAACGCCGGATACGCCTGCGCCTTGACGTTCTCGTAGGGCGCGTAGGCCTTGATCCGCGCGTAGACCTCGGGCTCTTGCGGATTGCCCCATTCGTCGTACTCGGTGACGGTCAGTGGCAGGTCGGGGTCGAGCATGGTGTTCAGCACATCGACGAACGGCACCTCGGCGATCGCGCAGCGAAACAGCTCGGGGCGCAGGTTGAGCACGGCGCCGATCAGCAGCCCACCGGCGCTGCCGCCGCTGATCGCCAGGCGCTCGGCCGTGGTCACGCCGGTGTTGATCAGGTGCTCGGCGCAGGCGATGAAGTCATCGAAGGTGTTCTGCTTGTGCGCCTGCTTGCCGGCGCGGTACCAGGCCTCGCCCAGTTCGCCACCGCCACGCACGTGGGCGATGGCAAAGGCCACGCCGCGTTCGAGCAGGCTCAGGCGGGCGTGGGAGAACCACGGATCGAGGCTTTCCCCGTAAGCGCCGTAGCCGTACAGATAGAGCGGCACCGACCTGCCGTGGTCCGCGCGACGGCGGACCAGGCTGATGGGCACCTGCGTGCCGTCGGGGGCGGTGGCCCAGAGGCGCTCGCTGACGTAGTCGTCAGCATCGAACGTGCCCAGCACCGGGGTCTGCTTGAGCACGGTCTGCGCGCCCGTGGCCAGCGCCAGTTGCCGCACCTGGGCCGGGCGGTTCAGGGCCTCATAGCGCAGACGAACGCAGGGGCTGGTGAATTCCAGACTGTCTTGCACGTACAGGCTGTAGGCCGCATCCGGCAACTGCACGCGGTAGGCCGGCTGGCCTTCGGGGTGCACTTCGATGATCGGCAGGCCACCTTCACGCAGGCTCAGGGTGAAAGCGCTGGCGTTGAGGCTGAGGTCTTCGAGCATGACGGCGTCACGGTGCGGCACCAGCAGCTGCCACTGGTCAGGGCGCGGCACCAGCAGCTGCCACTGGTCAGGGCGCGGCACGTGCTCGGCGGGTGCCTGATAGAGGGCGAAGTTGATGCCGTCCTGGTTGCTGCGGATGAACCAGCGCCACTGGCCTTCGAGCATGCCATGGTCGGGGAAGTACTCATGGCCTTCTTGGCGCGGTGCCAGGCAGGTGAAGTCGGCCAGAGGGGTGTTGGCGTCAAGCACCCAGGCTTCGCAGGTGGTCTTGCTGTTGAGCAGCAGGACCAGCTGCTGTTCGGAGCTGGTGCGGTAGCAATGCAGGAAGACGCGGCCATCGGGCTCCTCGAACACGGTGGGCGCGTCGGTATCGCCCAGGGTGTAGCGGCGCAGGCGCCAGGGGCGGTGG
The DNA here is from genome assembly GCF_032058845.1 of Pseudomonas sp. GTDB lineage: Bacteria > Pseudomonadota > Gammaproteobacteria > Pseudomonadales > Pseudomonadaceae > Aquipseudomonas. The sequence continues at coordinate 27,074 of NZ_DAMCCR010000009.1, forward strand.
GTCTCGTCGAGCTCGCCGAAGAACAGCGTCTGGCTGTCATTGGCCCAGGTCATGCTGCCGTCGCAGTCGTCGAACGGCAGCGCCGTGACGGCGCCGCTGGCCAGGTCTTTCACGTACAGCGCGTAGTCTTCGTCACCGCTGGTGTCGAGGCTGTAGGCCAGGCGCTGGTGGTCAGGGCTGATGCTGAAGGCGCCCAGCGAGAGGAAACCGCCGGCGGCCAGGGCGTTGGGGTCGAGCAGCAGGGTTTCGGCCTGTTCGTCCGCCTGGTTGCTGCCATCTGCCGGACGCGGGCAACGGTAGTGCCGGGCATATTCGTCGCCTGCCGTGGTGCGGGTGTAGTAGAGGTACGGCCCCCAGGGCGAGGGCAGCGACAGGTCGGTTTCGAGAATGCGCCCCTTGATCTGCTCGAACAGTGCATCGCGCAGCGGCGCCTGATGCGCCAGGCAGGCCTGCTGATAGTGGTTCTCGGCCTCCAGGTAGGCCATGACTTCAGGGGTGTCGCGCGCCTGCAGCCAGGCATAGGGGTCGGCGCCGGCGTGCTGTTGGGCGAGAGGCGGTGACAGCGGCGGGATGCTTGCGGGCATAGGGTTCTCTTGGCTGGGGCAGCCGCGACGCAGCGGTCGCGCTGTCGGGCATGGGGGGCGCCTGCGCCCGGAAAAGCAGTTATCATAGGCAACTCTTCCCCTGGCTTGCATCCTCACCATGACCGAACACGACTACCTCCTCGCCTGGGGCCTGTACGCCTTCGCGGCACTGGGCTGCCTGCTGGTCTTCTTCAAGCTCACGGGCTGGATGTGGCGCTGGCTGCGCGAGCCGTTGCGCGTGGTGCTGGCGGTGCTGCTGCTCAGCCCGACCATCGTCGACCCGGCCAAGGACAGCTTCGCCCCCGCCATCGCCATCAGTGCCCTGGATCTCGCCTTCAAGGTGGGCAACAACGCCTGGCGCGCGGCCTCTGATCTGGCCATGTACGGCCTCTTTGCCTTCGTGCTTTACGCCGTGTTCGTGCTGGTGCGCTGGCCGCTGGAAAACCGCGCACGTGCGCGTCGCCAGCAGGCCGAAGCGGCTGCCGAGCGGCGCCGCGTCGAAGATGAACAGCTCGAACCCGCGCCCATGGCGGCCGACCTCAACGACCGTTACCGCGAGCGTACGCCAGCGGCACCGGCGCCGTCGTTCAATGGCCGGGTCGAACCCAGGATCTAGCAGGAGGGCAGGGCATGTGTGAATTACTCGGCATGAGCGCCAATGTGCCCACCGACATCGTGTTCAGCTTTACCGGGCTGATGCAGCGTGGCGGGCGAACCGGCCCGCACCGCGACGGCTGGGGCATCGGCTTCTATGAAGGCCGCGGCCTGCGCCTGTTCCAGGACCCTTCGGCAAGCAGTGAGTCGGAAGTGGCCAACCTGGTGCAGCGCTACCCGATCAAGAGCGAGGTGGTCATCGGCCACATCCGCCAGGCCAACGTCGGCAAGGTCTGCCTGTCCAACACCCATCCGTTCGTGCGCGAACTGTGGGGGCGCAACTGGTGCTTTGCCCACAATGGCCAGTTGCAGGGTTTCAGCGGGCAGAAGACCTTCTACCGGCCAGTCGGTGACACCGACAGCGAAGCCGCCTTCTGTGATCTGCTCAACCGCGTGCGCGAAGCCTTTCCCGAACCCGTTGCCGTTGAGCAGTTGCTGCCGGTCCTGGTCGAGGCCTGCGCCGAATACCGCAGCCAGGGCGTGTTCAACTGCCTGTTGAGCAACGGCGACTGGCTGTTCTGCTTCTGCTCCACCAAGTTGGTGCACATCACCCGGCGTGCCCCGTTCGGCGCGGCGCGGCTGAAGGATGTCGACCTGATCGTCGATTTCCTCACGCAAACCACACCCAACGATGTGGTCACCGTGATCGCCACCGAAGCGCTGACGGAAAATGAAACCTGGAATCGCTACGAGCCCGGCCAATGGGCCTTGTGGCGCCATGGTGAGTGCACCGCGCACGGCAGCAGTGGGGAGGTGCCGGCATGTTCCTGAGTTACCTGCGCTTGCTGCTGTTCACCGTGGCCCTGTTGGCCGGTATCCAGGTGCCGGGTTACATCGCCAGCTACAGCCAGCGTGTGGAAGCCCACATGCTCGAATCGCGCGAGGCGCTCAGCGGCTTCAAGGAAACCGCTGAGCGCTTCTTCAATGGCGACCTGCAAGCCTTGCTGCGCCACTACCGCAGCAGCGATGACCCAGTGTTCAACAGTGATGCCAACAGCATCGAAAGCCTGTTGATTCGCAACCAGGCGCTGGAAAGCGAATGGCAGACGCTCCAGGGCAACGCCTGGGTGCGCACCTGGCATGTCCTGGTGCAGCCCGATGAGCAACTGCGCGAAGAAACCCTCAAGGGTTACAACTATCAGATCCTGCTGGTACCCGAAGCCATCGGCTGGGGCATCGGTGCGGGGCTATTGCTGGCGCTGGCGGTGGAAAGCCTGCTGCGTGGGCTGGGGTGGCTGGTCCTGAGCGCACGGCGCCGGCCGGTGAAGGAAAGCTGGCGCTGAGAGTGGGGCTGTTTGCCTGGCATCGACTGGGTCCGCTGCGCGGCCCATCGCGGCTAACCGGAGCGCCGGACCGGCCGTTCCGACCACGCGTTCCTGCACTTCCCCAGCCCGACACGCCTCTGTAGGAGCGGCTTCAGCCGCGATGGGCGGCGCGGCCGCCCCAACGCTGCAATCCCCATTCACCTGCTGTTGCGCGCTGCCTGGATCGGGCCGGCTTTGCCGGCCATCGCGAGCAAGCTCGCTCCTGCAGGGACCGTGTGACCCTCAGGCAACACGCAATCCCGTTGCAGCGGCCTGTCCGGCGCTCCGGTCAGCCGCGATGGCCGGCATCCACTTAGCCCAGCGCCGTATCCAGGAACATCATCACCGCGAACCCGCCCATCAGGCCGATGGTCGCCGAGGTCTGGTGGCCGTTGCGGTGGGTTTCCGGAATCACTTCGTGGGACACCACGAAGATCATCGCCCCTGCTGCCAGGCCCATGCTGATCGGGTAGGCCGCCGCGAAGCCGGTGGAAATGCCCAGGCCGATCACTGCGCCCAAAGGCTCCATCAGGCCCGAGCCCACCGCCACCAACGCTGCCCGCAGACTCGACAGCCCGGTCGCGCGCAACGCCAGTGCCACTGCCAGGCCTTCGGGAATGTCCTGAATCGCAATGGCGCTGGTCAGCGGCAGCCCCACGCTCATGTCGCCATTGGTGAAGCTCACGCCGATCGCCATGCCCTCTGGCAGGTTATGCAGGGTGATGGCCAGGACAAACAGCCACACGCGGTTGATGCGCGCCGCCTCCGGGCCTAGCGGACCGGTGCTTTCGTGCTCGTGCGGGGTGAAGCGGTCAAGGCCCAGCATCAACAGCACGCCCAGGCCCATGCCCACCACCACGATGGCGGCCGCGGCCGAGCCATTGCTGGTGATCTCACGGGCCGCCGCCAGGCCCGGCAGAATCAGCGAGAAAGAGCTGGCAGCCAGCATCATCCCCGCCGCGAAGCCGAGCATCACGTCCTGATTGCGGCTGCTGACATCACGCAGGATCACCGCCAGCACAGCGCCCAGCGCCGTGGCACCAAACCCTGCCAGCCCGCCGACCAGCGCCAGGTGCAGGTTGTCGGCGTGCTCACCATTGATCGCGTTGTAGATGCTCGCGCCCAGCAGAATCAGGATCGCCAGCAAGCTCACCCCCAGGCCGGCGCTGAGCCACGGGCTGCTGCGCGCCTGGTGGCGCCAGGCCGTAAGCAGGGCGGCGGGGTACGTGGCAGGGGTGTCGGCTGGGGGCATTGCGGACCTCATCGTGCGGTAGGTGAAGCGAGTCTAATGATGGACCGACGGTACGGGCCAAGGATTCCCTTCTATGGCGCTGATAGCCTGCTCTGCTAGGGTCAGGAGGGATGCAGTATTCACCCGAACCAGTCTCAAGCGAAGCGGATTGAGCCATCTGGCACTTTGCGCGGTCGTACTCAGGTAAGGCGCGCAGTCAGTGTGGTCGCGGCGCCTGGTTTTTCAATATCTCTATGCAGGAGCAGTGACATGGGTTCGACTTTCAATGGGCTGATTGGCCTGATCATCCTCGCCCTGGACATCTGGGCAATCATCAACGTCGTCAAGAGCGGTGCGTCCGGTGTTGCCAAGGTCCTGTGGATTCTGCTGATCCTGTTCCTGCCTGTCGTGGGCCTGATCATCTGGGCCATCGCTGGCCCACGTGGCAATACGCGCATCTGACCCAGGCCTGCGCGGCGTTCAGCGGAACGCCGTCAGCGCATCAGCGAAGCGGGGCGTGTAGCACTCATGAGCAATCATGAGCGTTGCACGCCCCGTTTTGCGTCTCCGAAAGGGGCTTGCGAACCGTGGCCTGAAGCTTTCGGACGCAACATCGGCAAGATGAGCAACGCTCAGGTGACATAATTTTCACACTGGATTAATGAAAATCCGCGCCGCACAATGGCGCCTCGGTCCGCCGCCGGCATCTGTGGCTGGCTGCACACGCCCGTTGGGTCTTTTCCGCAACCTCGCATTTTAGGACTTCTTCGTTCATGGCTTATCCGGATGCCTTGAAGCAAAGGGGCGTGCGCGCTCCGTTCAACCCCACCGTGAAATCTCACCTGGCCTACACCCTGCTCAGTGCGCTGATCATCATGGTGATGTTGAGCCTGGTGCGCCTGGCGCTGCTGCTCTACAACAGCGACATGATCGGTGACACACCGTACGCCACGGTTGCCGAAGGTTTTCTCAACGGCCTTCGTTTCGACCTGCGCGTGGTCACCTACATCAGCGTGCCGCTGCTGCTGGCGACCCTCAGCACCTGGGCCATGGCCCAGCGCGGTTTTTTCCGCGCCTGGCTGACCCTTACCGCCAGCGTGGTGATGTTCCTCGGCCTGATGGAGATGGACTTCTACCGCGAGTTCCACCAGCGCCTCAACGGTCTGGTCTTCCAGTACGTCAAGGAAGACCCCAAGACCGTGCTGAGCATGCTCTGGTACGGCTTCCCCGTGGTGCGCTACCTGCTCGCCTGGCTGTTCGGCACCTGGCTGCTGAGCCTGCTGTTCAAGGGCGCAGACCGGCTTACCCGGGGGCAGGCCAGCGGCGCTGGCGCCACCGGCGCGAGCCGCGCCACGCCGTGGTACAACCGCCTGGCGGTGTTCATGGTGATCCTGCTGGTTGCCGTGGTCGCAGCCCGCGGCACCCTGCGCCAGGGCCCGCCGATGCGTTGGGGCGATGCGTTCACCACCGATTCCAATTTCGTCAACCAGCTGGGCCTGAACGGCACGCTGACCTTGATCGATGCTGCCAAGAGCCGCTTTGGTGAAGACCGCGCCAACATCTGGAAAGCCACCCTCGACCCGCAGGTCGCTCTGCAGAGCGTGCGTGAACAGCTGCTGACCGCCAACGACACCCTGGTCGATGCCGACGAGGCCGCCGTGCGCCGCGACTTCGTGCCGCCGCAGGCCAATACCCTGCCGATCAAGAACGTCGTGGTGATCCTCATGGAAAGCTTCGCCGGCCACTCGGTCGGTGCGCTGGGCAGCACGCACAACATCACGCCGTACTTCGACAAGCTGGCCCAGGAAGGCCTGCTCTTCGATCGCTTCTTCTCCAACGGCACCCACACCCACCAGGGCATGTTCGCCACCATGGCCTGCTTCCCCAACCTGCCCGGGTTCGAGTACCTGATGCAGACGCCGGAAGGCGGCCACAAGCTGTCGGGCTTGCCGGCCCTGCTCAGCGCCCGCCAGTACGACGACGTCTATGTCTATAACGGTGACTTTGCCTGGGACAACCAGTCCGGCTTCTTCGGCAACCAGGGCATGACGACCTTCATCGGCCGTAACGACTTCGTCGATCCGATCTTCTCCGACCCCACCTGGGGCGTGTCCGACCAGGACATGTTCAACCGTGGCGCCGAAGAACTCGCCAAACGCGGGGGCAAGGAGCCGTTCTATGCACTGCTGCAAACGCTCTCCAACCACACCCCCTACGCGCTGCCCAAGGACCTGCCGGTAGAACCGGTCACCGGGCAGGGTCGTCTTGACGAGCACCTGACCGCCATGCGCTATTCGGACTGGGCGCTGGGGCAATTCTTCGAGAAGGCGCGCAAGGAGCCGTACTTCAAGGAAACCCTGTTCGTGATCGTTGGCGACCACGGCTTTGGCAACAACCAGCAGATCACCGAGTTCGACCTCGGCCGGTTCCACGTGCCGCTGCTGCTGATCGCGCCAGGCATTCAGGAGAAGTTCGGCAAGGTCGATCACACGGTGGGCACCCAGGTCGACATCGTGCCGACCATCATGGGTCGCCTGGGCGGTGAAACCCGTCACCAGTGCTGGGGCCGCGACCTGCTCAACCTGCCTGAAGGCGATCAAGGCATCGGCATGATCAAACCGTCGGGCAGCGAGCAGGTGGTAGGCCTGCTGCGCGGCGATCATCTGCTGATCGAGTCGCAGGACATGACGCCGCGCATGTACCGTTACCAGCTGGGCCGTGAGCCCAAGGGCGAGCTGATCGAGAGCCCGGACCAGCCGCAGATGCTCAAGACCCTGGAAGCGTTCATCCAGACCGCCACCAAGAGCCTGCTCGACAACACGGCCGGCGTGGTCCACGGCACACCGCAGTGAATCCCGATGACGGGGCCCGCACGGCCCCGTCATACGGACTGAACAAACCGCGGGTGCCCAAGGTCATTTACCTCAGACAGCACCCCGCTGTTTTTTGACTTGCAGAGGGCTATTTGATGAAAGAGTGGGACATCATCTTTGCCGACAAGACCGGCAAACTGACCACGCTGCTTTACTGCTCGGACGAACAGCCCACTCAGGAAGAGGCCGCGCGGTTCATTCGGGCGCAGCTATTGCCAGTTGTGAACGAACTGGACCTCAACGATTTCCAGGATCGCAGCGTCGAACCGACCGCGCGCGAGCTCAAGGATCACAGCTCGATCACCATCACTGAGATTCTCGAACACCAGAAGCCGTAAAACCGCTAGCGCAGAACCCCGGCAGGCACTACGCTGCCTGTCGAGCGCAGGCCTTTGCAAGCCTGCGCCGTTGTACCCCCCTCGACGTCTTGTATCAGCTCCGTATGCCCCATCAGGGCAAGTGTCCCGCGCACGAAAAGTCTATCCATTGCATTGCAGGAGGACGTTTCATGAAGAGCCAGAATGACGACATCAGCAGCACCGTACTTCGCCAGATGAAAGAAGGCGGCTTCGACTTTACCCGTATCCATCCCATCGAGTTCTACGCCACATTCCCCGATGAAGCGTGCGCCTGGCAGGCTGCGGGCGCCTTTCGGGGCGAGTCCACCAATGCCCAGGTGTGCGAGTTGGAGGAGGGTGATTGGCACCTGCAACTGAGCAAGGTCATGTATGCCACGTACTGTGGCATCGGTGACTTCGAAGCGGTGTTCGAACGGGTCATCTCGCCATTGGGCGGCGAGGTCAAAGGCTGGGGCGTTCGCCAGGAACGTCTCACCGCCTGAGCAGCACAGCCTCGATACTGCTGGGCCGTCCGGCCCGGCAGCCTTGCCTCAGGACTTGCGCCCGGCCATGTGCTTCAGATAGGCCAGCAGCGCGTCCAGCTCCTGTTCATTGAGCACCGCTTCGCTAAAGCCCGGCATCTTGCCCTGCGGCCACTGCCTGAGTGCCTGTGGGTCGCGAATCAGTTGGCGCAGCCAGCTCGCCTGGAAATAGTCGGTAGGGTTGTGCGGCCGGTTCAGGTCAGGCCCGACCTGCGCATCACCGCCGCCATTTAGGCGGTGGCACGCCATGCAGTTCTGCTGGAACAACGCGAAGCCCTGGCGCTCAGGTGCTGTGGCGGGCAGGGCGGGGTCGGGGAGCATCATCGGAAAGCGTTGCTCGACAGGCGCCAGGCGGCGCAGGTGGGTCACTCGGAAAGGCCACTGTTCCGGCCGGATGCCGCTGGCTTGCGGGTCGCTCCAGACGATGTAGAAGGGCCCGGCGCTGGGCTTGCCTGCAGCCAGGGGTGGCCAGGGCGCTGCCGGGTCCTCGATGGCCAACCAGGCCTGCGCAGGCCCGCGCTGCAATAGAGGGGCGGCGGGCATCTCGGCCGCGAAGCCGTCAGACGCCACGGCCTGCAGATGATCGGTATCACGCAGGCTGTCGAGCAACGCCGCCACAGGGACTGCGCGGTAGTGCATGGCGCGTCTATAGGACACGTCGGCGGGAATCTCGACGGTGCGTGCCTGCGGATGCGCGAGCAACTGGGCAGTGGTCCACGTCTGGGACTGCGCGCCGGCCTCCAGGCGCAATTGGGCAGCGCCCGCAGGTAGACACAGCAGCAGCGACAGCATTGCCAGCCAATGGCGCATGGGGACCCTCCAACCAATCAAGGCTGGCAGGTTAGCTGCCTGTGGCCACGGGCACCACTGCACTCAACCGAACAGGCGGCTCATGTTCGGCAGAATCAGCAGCAATGTCGTCGCGAAAACGATCAGCCCGGCTTGGCGAAACTTGGCGTGTCGAAACATGGCGGCCTGCCTTTTTGTTGTTATTCCTGAAAAATGATCGCGCACTGCGCAAGCGTGCGCGCAACCGGCGGCGCCTGCAGGCCGCTTGGTAGCGTGCATCGGTATGGGCACATAGCCAACACTAGGGCGAAGTGTGTACATTTCTGAGACCCCTTTGTTCTAGCTGCAGGGTTTTTGATTTCTTTCGGTTCTACGATATTGGCGGCCAACGCTGAATCACGCCATCTAGACGGCTGAATGAATCTTCGCGACGTTGCACGTGAGCATGCCCGTTCGTCAGTCCCGCCTACTTGCTTGTACGTGTCTTTCGCGTCAGGCTCTACGCCCCTTTCTCTGTTTGTCGTTCAGGACTACTGCTATGTCGTTACGCATCTGCATCCTTGAGACCGATGTCCTGCGACCCGAATTGACGGCGCAGTACCAAGGTTACGGCAGGATGTTCGAACAGCTGTTCTCTCGTCAGACCATCGCCGCCGAGTTTCGCGTCTACAACGTGATGAACGGTCATTATCCGAGCGACGACGAGCGCTTCGATGCCTATCTGGTAACGGGCAGCAAGGCAGACTCATTCGCCTCCGATCCGTGGATCGAAACCCTCAAGGCGTACTTGCTGAAACTCTATGCGCGCGGCGAAAAGTTGCTGGGCGTGTGTTTCGGTCACCAGCTGCTGGCGCTTACGCTCGGGGGCAACGCCGAGCGGGCCGACAAGGGCTGGGGAGTGGGCACGCACCGCTATCGCCTCGCCGCACATGCGCCGTGGATGGATGCGCAGGTTACCGAGCTCACGCTGCTCATCAGCCACCAGGACCAGGTGACCCGGCTGCCCGAAGGCGCCACGGTGATCGCTTCGAGCGATTTCTGCCCGAATGCGGCCTACCACATAGGCGACCAGGTTCTGTGCTTTCAGGGCCATCCGGAATTCGTCAGCGACTACTCGCGTGCGTTGCTCGATGCACGCCAGGATCACCTGGGCGATGAGGTGTATGCGCGCGCCATCGCCAGCCTGGCCACCGACCACCAGGGCGACCTGGTCGGGGAGTGGATGCTCAGGTTCATTCAGCAGGGGGCGCGCAAGGCCTCCTGAGCCACGGCGCCGCTTGGCCGCGAGCGGCGCAGCAACGGCCTAGAGCCAGCCCGAGCGCTTGAAGCTGGCAAACAGCCCCGCACAGCCCAGGCCGATGACCCCCAGCACGGCAAAGTAGCCGTAGTGCCAGTCCAGCTCTGGCATGTTCTTGAAGTTCATCCCGTAGATGCCGGCCACGGCCGTCGGAAATGCCAGGATCGCCGCCCAGGCGGCGAACTTGCGCTGGGTCACGCTCTGCCGGGCAGACTCGAGCCACATGCCGACCTCGATGGTCTGGCTGGCGAGGTCGCGAATGGTGGTGAGGTCTTCCATCTGCCGGGTGACGTGGATCTGCACATCGCGAAAGTACGGGCGCATGTTCTTGTCGATGAAGGGGAAGTTCAGGCGCTGCAGTTCCTCGCCGATTTCCACCATCGGCGCCACGTAGCGGCGCATGCGCAGCACGTCGCGGCGCAGCCTGTGCAGGCGCTGGATGTCCGATTCCTGCAGGGCCTTGGTCAGCACGTTCTGCTCCAGGTCCTGGATTTCTTCGTGAATCGCTTCGCTGACCGGCTGGTAGTTTTCGGTGACGAAGTCGAGCAGGGCGTACAGTACGAAATCTTCGCCGTGTTCGAGCAGCAGCGGGCGTGCCTCGCAGCGTTGGCGCACTTGTGCATAAGACTGCGAATCGCCGTTACGGCAAGTGATCACATAGCCTGAGCCGGCAAAGATGTGCGTTTCGATGAAGGCCAGCGTGCCGTTCTGGCGGATGGGCGAATAGGTGACGATGAACAGCGCGTCGCCAAAGGTTTCAAGCTTGGGGCGGCTGTGTTTTTCCAGCGCGTCCTCGATGGCCAGCTCGTGCAGATCGAACTGGCCCTGCAAGGTTTCCAGTACCTGCGCGTTCGGCTCTTCCAGGCCAATCCAGACAAAGTGCCCAGGCTTTTTCGCCCACTCGCGGCCTTCGTTGATGTTGATGTTGGTGACTTTCCTGCCAGCGCTGTAAACCGCCGCGGCGACGACTCGACCCATGATTGCGTGTTACTCCGTTCAAACCAGGCCTGTGGCCTGCGGTCAGGCCTGAATCTGCGCTAAAGCGCGCCGCGACGCGTCAACCACCCGGGGCAGTCAGCCCAGATGCTTCTTGTCGCGCGCAATCGCTTCATCCAGCGCGTCCAGCAGCCCTTGGCGTACTTTCAGCTTGGTGTTCCTGTGCGCGAGCATGTTCAGTTTTTTCAGTTCACCGGCCACTGCGAAGGCGGTCTCGCGTAGCTGCTCGGCGGGCACCACACGGTCGAGAAAGCCTGCATCGACCGCAGCCTCGGGGCCAAACACCTCGGCATTGATGACGGCGCGCGGGAATGCCGCGCGGCTCAGCCGATCACGTGCCAGGGCGATGCCGGCATGGTGCATGGTCATGCCGATCTGCACTTCGTTCAGACAGATCTTGTACGGGCCCTGGATGCCGATGCGGTAATCGGCCGCCAGCAGCAGGAACGCGCCCTTGGCCACGGCGTTGCCGGGGCAGGCGACCACCACCGGGAAGGGGTGGGCCAGCAGGCGACGGGTCAGGGCAGAGCCGGCACTCACCAGCGCCACGGCCTGTTCCGGGCCGGCGGTCATGACCTTGAGGTCGTATCCGCCTGAGAGAATCCCCGGCTGGCCGGTGATCACCACCACCACCCGCTCGGCTTCGGCGCGGTCGAGCAGGGTGTTGAAGGTGGTGATGAGCTCGGGCGAGAAGGCGTTCACCTTGCCGTTGTTCAAGGTGAGAAGGGCAATACCGTCTTCGGCGTGGTAACTGATCAACTCGCTCATGGGGGCATCCTTGTAGTAGCAGGGCCCCGACGTTAACCAGCGCCGCCGGGCAGGTAAAGCACCAAGGCTGACTGCCTGGTCATCGATGGCCTGGGTTGCGCGGTACGCAGGGGTTGCGAGGATTGCACCGGGAAAAGCGGCCCCGGGATTGGCAGCATTGCCCTGTGCGCCAGCGTTCCGCTTAAGCGCATGAAAAATCTGAAAAAAAACTTGCCAAAAGAAAGACCTTCCACTAAATTAGCGCGCCTCGACAGGCTGAATGGCTTGAAGAGAAAACGGTGAAGTGTCCGAGTGGTCGAAGGAGCACGCCTGGAAAGTGTGTATACGAGAAATCGTATCAAGGGTTCAAATCCCTTCTTCACCGCCACATTCGTAAGCGAAAAACCCCTGACGTGTTCAACCACTTCAGGGGTTTTTTGTGTGCGTGCGATTCAGGATTTCAGGCAGTGCAGCCCGGCAGTGCGCAGCCACACGCCAACGGCCAGGCGACCGTCAGCCACCCCTGCTCACGCCACCGACTGGGCGAACTTTGCCAGCACCCAATCGCGCACCCGTACGCAGGCATCGTCGTAGCCGGTGTCTTCGCGGCAGGCCAGGTAATGGCAGCTGTTGTGCAGGGTGACCTGCGCCGGCACCGGGCGCACCAGCAACCCACGCTCCACCAGCCCGCCCACCAGGTGATCCCACCCCAACGCGATCCCTTGCCCGGTGAGCACCATGCTGATGATCAGGTTGTAGTCGTTGGTGTGAAACAGCGGCGGGCAGTCGCGCGCGCGGTCTCCCAGGTCGACATCGTGAAACGCCAGCCACACGCCCCAGTCCACGTGTTCGGCCACGCCCGAGCGGCCGACGGGGCTGAGGTCGAGCAGGGTGCTATCGCGCAGCCCCTCCAGCGTGGCCACCTGCGGATGTGCCTGCACGAACGCCGGCGCGCACACCGGATAGATCAGGTCATGGAACAGGGCGTAGCACTTGTAGCCGGCCGCCACCTCGGCGACCTTGGAAATGATGATGTCGGGAATGACCCCCGGCTCCATGTTCACGAAGTGCTGGGTGGTGACCAGGTTGAGTTCGATATCGGGATTCTGCGTTCTGAAATCCGACAGATGCTGCGACAGCCACAGCGCGGAAAAGGCCGGTGAGCAGCAGAGGGTCAGGACATGTTTGCGCGATGGCGAATTACGAATGCGGTCGGCAGCTTGCGCAATGTTGATGAACGACAACTGCGCAGCCTCGAAGAAGATCGCGCCCGCGGTCGTCAAGTCCACCGTACGCCCCGCCCGCATGAACAGCGGCGCATCCAGGAACAGCTCAAGTTCGCGAATCTGCCGGCTGATGGCCGCTTGCGATACACACAGTGCTTCAGCGGCGCGCGTGAAACTCTTGTATTTGGCTGCGGCCACGAACGCTTTCACGGCTCTGAGCGAGGGCATGCGCAGTAACAGCGTGTCTGGCTCGACAGGCTTGCTGGCCATCGCGCGCTCCTGGGTTGTCAACAGTGAAGCAGAGCGTACCTCAGGTTATTCAAAACCCACCAGAACCCGCGTCGTAAACGCCGCAGTCAGGTCGGTTAGTGCGTCGTTATAACGCGAGGTTATCCATCAAGCCTTGAAAAGGTTGTTGGAACCCCGCCGAGGATGCGCATAGATTTTAAAGGGAGGGCCCCTGACGGCCACACAACAATAACAACTGGAACCTCCCATGCGATCAGTCGACTCTTGGTACTGCCCATCCGTCTTGCCAGCACTTCAGATGCCGCACTCCGGTGACCACGGTGCTTAACGCCAAGGAGGACGCCATGGGCGGTCCAGACGAAATCATCTGTGTCAAAAACATCTATAAAGTCTTCGGTAGCCAGCCCAAGGTTGCCATGGACATGCTCAACGGTGGCGCGAGCAAGAACGACGTGTTTGCCAAGACTGGGCAAGTGATTGGTGTCATGGACGCCAGCTTTTCGGTCAAGCGCGGCGAAATCTTCGTCATCATGGGCCTGTCCGGCTCGGGCAAGTCGACCATGGTGCGCTTGTTCAACCGCCTGATCGAACCCACCTCCGGCAGCATCTTTCTCAACGGCCAGGAAATCACCGGCCTGGGCGACAAGGCCCTGCTGGAAGTGCGGCGCAAGGAGATGGGCATGGTGTTCCAGTCCTTCGCCCTGATGCCGCACATGAGCGTGCTGGAAAACGCCGCCTTCGGCCTGGAAATCTCCGGCGTCAGCGAGGCCGAGCGGCACAAGCGGGCCCGTGAAGCGCTGGCCCAGGTCGGCCTGGCCGGGCAGGAGCACAGCTTCCCGCATCAACTTTCCGGCGGCATGCAGCAGCGCGTCGGCCTGGCGCGGGCACTGGCCAACGACCCGTCGATCCTGCTGATGGACGAGGCCTTCTCGGCGCTCGATCCGCTGATCCGCAGTGAGATGCAGGGCGAGCTGATCCGCCTGCAGGCCGAGCAGAAACGCACCATCATCTTCATCTCCCACGACATCGAAGAAGCGATTCGCATCGGGCACCGCATTGCGATCATGGAAGGCGGCCGAGTGGTGCAGATCGGCACCCCGCAGGAGCTCATCAGCCAGCCGGCCAATGACTACGTGCGCACCTTCTTCAAGGACTTCGACAGCTCCCGCGTGCTGAAGGCCGGGGACGTGGCGCGGTTGGAACCGCAGATCACCTACCGCGCCAACGGCACGCTGCCGCAACTGGCCGAAGGCGTCGAGTACGGCTATGTGCTGGGCGATCACGACCGTCTGATCGGCGTGCTCGACCGCGAAGCTGCGGCCCGTGACAGTTATCTCAACCAGCACGAGCAGCGCCCGGTGTACCTCGATACGCCGCTGCACGAAGTGCTCGAGATCGCCGCCAACCTGCCATACCCGGTACCGGTGCTCGACCGCGACGGTGCCTTCAGAGGCACGTTGTCGAAGAACCAGCTGCTGCAGACCCTGAGCCGCACCTGACCCCACCGCCGATGTTCGTCCTGCGTCGGCGGCGCGCGTGCGCCGCGGCGTTGCAAAGAGGCCATTGCCATGTCCGATTTCAGCCTGCTTGACCCGTTCCAGTCGTTCACCATTCCCCTGGGCGACTGGGTGCAGAGCATCCTCAACTTCCTCGTGCACCATTTCCGTGAAGTGTTCCGCGCCATTCGCTGGCCCATCGACCAGGTGCTCAACGGCATCGATCTTGGCCTGCACAGCGTACCGCCTACCCTCGGCATCCTGCTCGGCACGTTGCTGGGCTGGCAGCTCGCCGGCAAGCGCATGGCCGGGCTGTGTTTCGTCACGCTGACGCTGCTCGGCCTGATCGGCGTGTGGGCCGAGGCCATGACCACCTTGTCACTGGTGCTGACGTCCGTGTTCTTCTGCGCGGTGATCGGTATTCCGCTGGGCATCCTCAGCGCCCGCCACAACCGCGTCGAGCAACTGGTACGGCCAATGCTCGATGCCATGCAGACGCTGCCGGCCTTCGTCTACCTGGTGCCGGTGGTGATGCTGTTCGGGATCGGCAATGTGCCTGGCGTGCTGGTCACCATCGTCTTCGCCCTGCCGCCGCTGGTGCGCCTGACCAATCTCGGCATCCGCCAGGTGCCGGAAGACAAGATCGAAGCCGCCCGCGCCTTCGGCTGCACACCACGGCAGATGCTGATGCGCGTGCAGTTGCCCCTGGCCACCCCGACCATCATGGCCGGCCTCAACCAGACGCTCATGCTCTCGCTGTCGATGGTGGTGATCGCCTCGATGATCTCGGTCGGCGGTCTCGGCCAGATGGTCTTGCGCGGCATCGGCCGCCTCGACATGGGCCTGGCCACGGTGGGTGGGGTAGGGCTGGTACTGCTGGCGATCTTCCTCGACCGCCTGACCCAGGCGATGGGCGATCGCTCGGCCGCCGAACCTGGCCGGCGCTGGTTCCACACCGGGCCGCTGGGCATGTTCCTGCGGGTCACCCGGCTGTCCTCGGCGCCCGCGCCACGCAATACCGCTGCACATTGAAATCAAGCGACGTCCTGTGAAATGCCACTCCAATAAAAGGTATGTGACGATGGCCCACCCCCTGTTCTCTCGCCGTATCGTGCAATGTCTGGCAGCGTTCTCGCTCGCCACCACCGCCCTGTACAGCCATGCATCGGCGCAAATGCCCGGTGAAGGTGTCAAGGTAACGCCGATCTTCCCGTCCATCGCCGAAGAGCGCTTCCGTGGCGAGATCGCCATGGAAGGCCTGCGCGAGCTGGGCTACAAGGTCCAGGAGCCGAAGGAAACCGAATACGGCGTGATGATGATGGCGCTGGCCAATGGTGACGCCGACTTCACCGTGCACCTGTGGGACAAGCTTCACGACAAGTTCTACCAGCAGGCCGGCGGTGACAGCGTGATGGTCAAGACCGGCTCGATCATGCCCGGCGTGCTGCAGGGCTACCTGATCGACAAGAAAACCGCCGACGCCTATCACATCACCAACCTCTCCGACCTGAAGAAGCCCGAAATCGCCAAGCTGTTCGACACCGACGGCGACGGCAAGGCCGACATGACCGGCTGCAACCCAGGCTGGGGCTGCGAGCTGATCATCGACCACCACATGAAAGCCTACGGCCTGAAGGACAGGGTCAAGGTCAACCAGGGCTCCTACTTCGCCCTCATGGCCGACACCATCGCCCGCTACAAGGAAGGCAAGCCGATCCTCTACTTCACCTGGGTGCCGCAGTGGATCGCCACGGTACTGGTCGAGGGCAAGGACGTGGTGTGGCTGGAAGTGCCGAAGACCGATCTGCCGGATGGCAACAACACGGTCGATACCCTCTACCAAGGCAAGAACCTCGGCTTTGCCGTCGATCAGGTCAAGGCCGTGTTGAACAAGGACTTTGCCGAAGAGAATCCGGCGGCCCTGAAATTCCTCTCGGTCATGCAGATCAGTACCGCGGATGAAAGTGCGCAGAACCTGAAGATGCAGAACGGTGAGAAGAAGCCGGCTGATATCACCAAACATGCCAAGGACTGGGTGGCGGCGCACCGTCAGCAGTTCGACAAGTGGCTGGATGAATCGCGTGCAGCGGCCAAGGCCGATCAATAAGCGCTCGGTTAGATAGTTATTCGGACGAGCGCCCGGTGAGCGTCGGGCGCTTGTTTGAAACAGTGCATTTGCTGATTAACGGATAACCCCATGTTATCCATAGGCCCCGGCAAATGTCGTTGGACTGTGCCTGGCGGCTGATCGAAGATAATAGCTATAACCTGTAGCGCCAGCGCCGCGCTGCGACAATAAGACAAGTACCCACGCCAGTATTAAACGGCGGGTCGCCAAATCGGTGGTGGCAAGATGATCAATGACACGTTATCTGTACGAACCGCGCCGCTGGCCGGCCAGAATTTCCCTTATTGCGCTGCTGTGGCAGACCGGCTCGACGAGCGCCGCGCCGCGCCTTCATCGAGTGTGCGTCAGGCGCCTGCGAGCCACGCGCCGTACTGCTACACGACGCGCAAGGCGCTCAAGTTGATGCAGCGCAATGTCGAGAAACCGATGGCGCTGGCGCAACTGGCCGCGTCTGTCGGCGTCTCGCCTCGACAAATACAGCGCTTGTTCAAACAGCATCTGGATACAACACCGCAAAGTTACTATCTGCAAGTACGCATCAGTAAGGCGCGTCGCCTGCTGCGCAATACCCGGGCCAAGGTACTTGATGTTGCGTTGGCCTGCGGGTTTGTTTCGCCCAATCACTTCAGTCGCAACTATAAAGCGCTGTACGGATATCCGCCGTCGCATGAGCGCCGTGTTGATGGATAGCAGTTTATCGCGGTTTCAACCGCCGTCGAAGTGACTGAAGTTGTGAATGATCCAGGGCGAATGGTTTTAGGCGGAATAAAAAAAATGGCAAAAGTAGCGTATTTACCCGGTGATGATGATTCCTGTGGTTGGTATCACCTGAGCAAAGGCCGTGTGGTCAAGCCGGCGCATGCCGGGCACAGCAGTGCACGTTGGGTCATCGTCGGTGCCGGGTACACCGGGCTGGCTGCAGCGCGGCAACTGGCCGAACACTTTCCCGGCGACGACATCGTGCTGCTCGATGCCCAGGAAGTCGGTTTTGGCACCTCCGGCCGCAATGCCGGCTTCGCCATCGACTTGCCCCATGACATCGGTGCCGAGGACTACATCGGCGACATCGCCATTGCCAGGATGTCCATGGGGCTGAGCGTGAGTGGGCAGAGCTACCTCAAGGCGCTGGTCGAGCAGTTCGACATCGATTGCCAGATGAAGCACTGCGGCAAATACCAGGCAGCCGTCGAACCTCGCGGAATCGCCGTGCTCGACGCGTACCGTCGCGGCCTCGACAAGCTCGGTCAGCCCTATGAAATGCTTGCCGCCGAGCCACTGGCCGAGCAGATCGGCACGCGCTTCTACCGCCAGGGGCTGTTCACCCCGGGTACTTCGCTGATCCAGCCTTCGGCCTTGGTCAAGGGCCTGGCCGACAGCCTGCCGGCCAACGTGACCCTGTATGAAAACACGGCGATCACCGAGGTGGAGTACGGCGACAAGACCGTGCTCAAGCATGCCCGCGGCTCGATCACCGCCGACAAGGTCATCCTCACCAACAACGCCTTTGGCATGAGCTTCGGCTTCCTCAAGGGGCGCATGTTGCCGGTGTTCACCTACGCCAGCTTGACGCGGCCGCTGACCGAAGCCGAGCAGGCCCGACTGGGCGGCAAGCCGTATTGGGGCGTGATTCCGGCCGACCCGTTCGGCACCACGGTACGGCGCACGCCCGACAATCGCATCCTGGTGCGCAACAGCTTCAGCTTCAACCCCGACGGCCGCGCCAAGCAGAAGTACCTGGCCCGCTGCGCACCGCGCCACCGTGATGCCTTCGAACGGCGCTTCCCCATGCTCGCGGGCCTGCCGTTCGAATACACCTGGGGTGGAGCGCTGGCGTTGTCACGCAATCACCAGGGCTTCTTTGGCGCGCTGCGCCCGAACGTGTATGGCGCGCTGTGCTGTAACGGTCTGGGCGTCACCCGGGGCACGGCCACCGGAAAATTCATGGCCGACTGGCTGGCGGGCGAGCAGTCCGAGCTGATCGATTTCCTGCTGCGCGCGGCGGGGCCCAGCGCCAACCCACCGCGCCCCCTGGTGAGCGTGGGGGTGAACATCAATCTGAAGTGGGGCCAGTACCGGGCCGGCCTGGAAGGCTGAGCCTGCCCTGGGGCTGTGTCCGCCCACTGCCAGCGCGACGATCAGGCTGGCGTGATGACGGGCCTGCCTGATTGCCGCCCGCGTCTGTTGCCACAACCTGGCGCACTGATTCCCCAACCCTGCCGGTCCGCGCGGACCGGCTCGAGGTTGAACCGCTTGAAGGCCTTGTGTGCAAGGGCCCGCACGATCCATTTCAAAAGCAACTTCAGGTACAAGAATGACAAGCTTGAACGTATCAATTGAAGACGTGCCGATTAACCGCTTTCATCAACTGCTCACGGCGCGGTCTGGTGGCGGCTCGTTCGTTGACGGCTATGTGCTGAGCATCATCGGCGTGGCCATGGCGCAGATGTCGGTGGGTCTCGGCCTCAGCAGTTTCTGGCAAGGCATGATTGCGGCCTCGGCCCTGATCGGAATCTTTTTCGGGGGGTTCTTCGGGGGTTGGCTGACCGACCGGTTTGGCCGCAAACGGGTGTTCTTCATCGGCCCGGTTCTGTTCATCGTCTCGTCCATCGCGCAGTTCTGGGTGGAGTCGGCGCTGGCACTGTTTCTACTGCGCTTTGCCATCGGCATTGCGGTCGGCATCGAATACCCGGTCGCGACCTCGCTGCTGGTCGAATTCCTGCCGAAGAAAAACCGCGGTCCGCGGCTGGCCACCCTGACCGTGCTGTGGTTCGCCGGTGCGGCAATGGCGTACATGGTCGGCGAGGCGATTCTCAACGTCGGCGGGCCAGATGCCTGGCGCCTGGTCCTGGCCAGTGCAGCGGTGGTGGGCGGTGTGCTGTTCGTGCTGCGCCTGGGCACGCCGGAGTCGCCCCGCTGGCTGATCAGCAAGGGACGCAATGCCGAGGCTGAACGGGTGATTCAACGGGTCTACGGCCCCGACTTTGGCCTGCGCAACCTCCCGGAGGCGCCCAAGACCTGCAACCTGTCGTTCATGAGCTTGCTGCATTCGGGCTACGGCAAACGCATGCTGTTCGTCACCATGTTCTGGATGTGCTCGGTCATTCCGGTGTTTGCGGTCTATGCCTTTGCACCGAAAGTGCTGGGCGCGCTCAACCTCAAGGGTGAGTGGGCCTCCATCGGCTCGGTGGCCATTACCTGCCTGTTCGTGGTCGGCTGCGTGATCGCCACACGCCTGCTCAACGGCCTGGGCCGGCGTACCACCTTGCTGCACAGCTTTCTCTGGTCTGGGCTTGCGCTGCTCGGGCTGGGTGCTTTCAGCTCGGGCTCGGAAGTGCTGATCCTGGCCTTGTTCGGCGCCTATGCGCTGTTCATCGGTGGCGCTCAGGTGCTGCAACTGGTCTACCCCAACGAACTCTTTCCCACGGAAATTCGCGCCTGCGCCGTGGGCGTCGGCACGTCCATGTCACGCATCGGCGCGGCTGTCGGCACCTGGCTGGTGCCCATCGCCCTGGACAGCTACGGCATTGCCGCGACCATGTACGCCGCGGCCGTGGTGACCTTCGTCGGCCTGGCGTTTTCCTTCTTCCTCGCCCCTGAAACCCGCTCGATGAACCTGCAACAGGCCGCGTCCCTGGCCTGACACTCATGACGTTACAGCGCGGCCAGACCGCGCTGATCACACCCCTGGAGGCTCTACTGTGAAATTCGAAGGCATCTACACCCCGGCCATCACCCCCCTGACCGCTGACGGCGCCATCGACAAGGCGGCCTTTGCCCAGGTGCTCGAGTCCCTGGTCGAAGCCAAGGTCCACGGCATCATCATTGGCGGCTCCACCGGCGAGTACTACGCCCACACCACGCAGGAGCGCCTCGAGCTCGCCGCCCAGGCCAAGGACGTGCTGAACGGCCGCCTGCCGCTGATCGTCGGCACCGGTGGCATCCGCACCGAAGACGCCGTGGCCTTTGCCGGGCACGCCAAGGAAATCGGCGCCGATGCGCTGCTGGTCGGCACGCCGCCCTACGCGCTGCCGACCCAGGAAGAAATCGCGCACCACGTCAAAGCCGTGGACGCCGCCGCCGGTCTGCCGATCATGCTCTACAACTACCCGGGCCGCATGGGCGTGAGCATGGGCGAGGCGTTCTTCGATGCCATCAGCGACGTCAAGAACGTCGTCGCCATCAAGGAAAGCTCCGGCGACATGGCGCAGCTGCACCGCCTGGCCATTCACCGCCCGCACATCCAGCTGTCGTGCGGTTGGGACGACCAGGCCCTGGAGTTCTTCGCCTGGGGCGCCAAGAGCTGGGTCTGCGCCGGTTCCAACTTCATCCCGCGCGAGCACGTGGCGCTGTACGAGGCCTGCGTGGTCGAGAAGGACTTCGCCAAGGGCCGCAAGATCATGGCGGCCATGATGCCGCTGATGGATTTCCTCGAAGGTGGCAAGTTCGTGCAGTCGATCAAGTACGGTTGCGCCCTCAATGGCCTGAGCACCGGTGGTGTACGTCAGCCGCTGCATGATCTGGACGACGCCGAGAAAGCGGCGCTCAAGGACGTGGTCAGCACCCTCAAAGCCACCATCGCCGGCATCAAATAAGGAGGCTCGACCATGGCTGAATTACTGAGCAAGGACCAATACGCGGCCATCGCCGCCGAACTGCAAATGCCTACCAAGGCGTTCATCGACGGTGAGTTCCGCGACGCGATTTCGGGCCGCACCTTCGTCACCACCAACCCGGCCACCGGCAAGCAGCTGGCCGAAGTCGCCGCCTGCGACGTGCAGGACGTCGACGTCGCCGTGGCCGCCGCCAAGCGCGTGTTCGAAGCCGGCACCTGGTCGAAGATGCAGCCCAACGACCGCAAGCACGTGCTGCAGAAGTTCGCCCAGCTGCTCGAAGACAACGCCCATGAACTGGCGGTGCTCGAAGCGCTGGACAGCGGCAAGCCGGTCAGCGAGTGCCAGAACGTCGACGTGCCGGAAACCATCCACACCATTCGTTGGCACGCCGAGCTGATCGACAAGATCTACGACGCCACCGCCCCGACCGGCAACGCTGCCGTGACCATGGTGGTGCGTGAAGCCATCGGCGTGGTCGGCCTGGTGCTGCCGTGGAACTTCCCGCTGCTGATGCTGGCCTGGAAGATCGCGCCGTCGCTGGCCGCCGGGTGCTCGATCGTGGTCAAACCGGCCAAGGAAACCACCTTGAGCGCCCTGCGCGTGGCCGAGCTGGGCCATGAAGCCGGGATTCCACCTGGCGTGTTCAACCTGGTGCCTGGCGGTGGCCGTGAAGTGGGCGAGGCCATCGGCCGCCACATGGACATCCCGATGGTCAGCTTCACCGGCTCCACCGACACCGGCCGCCTGTTCCTCAAATATGCGGCCGAGTCGAACCTCAAGCGCATCGTCCTGGAACTGGGTGGCAAGAACCCGGCCGTGGTCATGAACGACTGCGAAGACCTGAACGAGGTCGCCGAATTCGTCACCGCGGGTGCGTTCTGGAACATGGGCGAGAACTGCTCGGCCTCTTCGCGCCTGATCGTGCACAAGGACGTGAAGGACGAGCTGCTGGGCCTGATCGGCCAGCACCTGAAGGACTGGAAACTGGGCGACCCGCTCGATCCGGACAACCGTCTGGGGGCCATGGTCAGCAAGTCGCACTTCGAGAAGGTCAAGTCGTACCTGGACTACGCCGCCGAGCACAAGCTGAACGTGGTGCAGGGCGGCCAGACCGAAGAGGGCTTGCGCGTGCAGCCGACCATCGTCGATGGCGTGACCCGCGACAGCAAGCTGTTCATCGAGGAAATCTTCGGCCCAGTGCTGAGCGTGACCAGCTTCGAGACGATCGATGAAGCGATCGAGCTAGCCAACGACACGGTGTACGGCCTCGCCGCATCGGCCTACACCGGCAGCCTGCGCAATGCGCTGCGCCTGTCGCGGGAAATCCGCGCCGGTGTGGTGACGGTCAACTGCTTCGGTGAAGGGGATGTCAGCACACCGTTCGGTGGCTACAAGGAGTCGGGCTTCGGTGGTCGCGACAAGTCCATCTGGGCGCACGATCAGTACACGGAGCTGAAGACCATCTGGATCAACGCGTCGTAAACCGAGCAACACCGGTGCTGTTCTGACGGCGTTCGGCACCGTTCACGCCTCCCCACCTCCACGCAGGGTGGGGAGGCGTGGTTTTTTGTGTAGAGCCAGTAGCGATTGCGGGTTCATCGGTGGCCTACGCATCCTGTCGCCTTCGCCATAGCCGATGCTCTCGCTCTTGCTCTTCATGACTGGCCAGCCCACACACCCGAGATCGCGACTTCAGTCGGCCGAAGTGCAGGGGCTCGAAGGGGCCGGCGCGTAGCGCCGCTGAGGCGTAGCCGAAGTCGCGAGATGTAGGTTTGCGCAGCAAACCGTAGGCCGCGCAGCCCCGTAGAGCCCCGGAACGCAGGGCACCCGTAGCGCAGCGGAGGGCCGGCTGGTGGAGCCCGGGGCCTTTTGCTTACTTTTGCGCCCGTGCAAAAGTAAGTCGCCGTAAAGGCGAAAAGGTGCCTGACTGCCCATCAATCTGCTGCATGAATCACAGAAAATCGGGCCACATCCTCAGAAACACATAGCCCCGGGTTTCACCAAGCCGACAGAACAGCTAACAGAGTTGCGGCGGCGCACCCAAGGCCTCGACCCCTGATCCACCAACGACGAACCAGAACCTGACACGAACAGCCTCGATCCTGCGAGCCAAACCGCCCTCCGATCAGAAACTCACCGAGGCCGACACCCGAGCAGTGCGCGGCGCACCCTGGAACAGATAGTTGTCGCCGAAATAATCCCCCACATCCCGCCAGTAACGCTTGTCGAACAGGTTGTCGACGGTCAGCCGCAGCACCGTGTCATAGCCATTGATACGGGTCTGGTAGCGGCTGCCGACGTCGAACACCGTATAACCCCCCCACCGACACATCCCCCGAGCGGTCGGCGTACTTGCTGGCGCTGTAGCGCGCGCCGCCGAGCAGCGCCAGGCCGGGAACGGGCAGGCTGTAATCGGCCTGCAAGGCTGCCCGCAGGGTGGGCACGTTGAGCGCCTGGTGGCCCTCGTACTCGGGGCTGTCACTGCCGCTCACGCGGGCGCGAATCGCTGCGGCGCTGGCGTGCAGTTGCAGGCGCGAGGTGGCCTGGCCGCTGGCGCCGAGCTCCAGGCCGGTGTTCTTCTGCTGGCCGGCCTGCACGTAGGTGAAGCTGTCGTCGCCGTTGGGCCGGGTGTACTGATTCGCTTGGCGCAACTGGAACACTGCCGCCGTGAAGCTGACGCCTTGCCAGTCGTGCTTGACGCCGAGTTCGAGCTGGTGCGAAAGGGTCGGGGCGAGAATCTCCGACGCGTTGCTGGCGTACCAGGGCGCGGTGCCGCCGGTGGACAGCCCTTTGGCATAGCTGAGGTAGAAGGTGGTGTCGGGCTCGGGCTTGTAGAGCAGGGCGGCATTGGGCAGCAGCTCATAGCGCTGGGTATGTCGGCCGGCCGTGCCGTCTTCGCCCCAGGTACGTTCGTCCAGGCGCACCTGGCGCGCGCCGAGAATGCTCTGCCAGTGCGCGTCGAACGTCAGGGTGTCGCTGAAGAACACCCCGTACTGGCGGCTGTCGAGTCGGCGCTCGCTGCTGTTCAAGGGCAGATCGGCAGCCGGCCACTGCGGCGCATCGCGGCCGATGATGCCGCTGCCGACGAATTCGTTGTAGGTCGGCCGCTGATCCAGCGTGCGCCGCTGAGCGCTGCTGCCCAGGGTCAGGTCATGCTCGATGCCCAGGGCCTGAAAGCGGCCGTTGAGCGTGGCCTGGGTCTCGACCACCCGGCGGGTGTCGTCGGGGCTGCGGAAATCATAGATGTCGTATTCGCCTTCCGGGCTGAAGTGATTCGGTACTGCGGAATTCTCGCAGCTCGCCGCGCCATAGCAGCCCCAGGCGAAGGCGCTGTAGTCATCGATCACGACCTGGCTGCGCGACGCGCTCAAAGCCCCGGTCCAGGCGTCGTTGAAGCGGTACTCGAAACGCCCGCCGAGGTTCAGCGAATCGCTCTGCACGGGCTTGGCCCAGTCCTGGTCTGCCAGGCGATCGGTCGGGTCGACGTGATGGGGCAGGGCGCTGTTACCCAGCAATTGGTAACCCGGCACTGAGCGCTGCTGGCGCTGCTGGTACTCGGCATCGAGCTGCAAGGTGGCGTCGGGGCTGAGCTGCCAGTCGAAGGCCAACGAGGCGAAATCACGGCGGCCGTCGGCATGCTCGACATAGCTGCGGATGTCTTCATGGGCAAGGTTGGCGCGCAGGCCGAACTGGCGTTCGCTGCCGAACCAGCCGCCCAGGTCCGTGGCCAGGTAGCGCTCGCCCTGTTCGTTACTGGCCACGCTGACGCTGCGCACATCCTCCGGGCGCTTGCTCACGTAGTTGATCAGCCCGCCGGGTGCCGACACGCCGCTGTACAGGCCCGACAAGCCCTTGAGCAATTCGACCTGTTGCTTGTTTTCCAGGGCCACGTTCTGTTCACCGGCCAGGGTCTGGCCGTTCAGGCGATAGCTGCTGGCCGCATTCAGCGCAAAGCCGCGCACATTGAAATTTTCGTAGTAACCGATGGGCGCATAGCTTTCGCCCACCGAGGCGTCGCTGTGCAGCACTTCACTGAGCTGACGCGCCTGACGGTCCTGCAGCAGCGCCTGGCTGAACACGCTGACCGAGGCGGGGGTGTCGATCAGCGGTGCACTGTAGGGGCCGGTCACCTGCGCTTGGCGAACCTGGTAGCCCTCGCTGCCGGCCACCTCCGAGATCTGCACCGGCGCCAGTATCACCTCCTGCGCAGCCAGGCTGCTGGCGGGCAGGGCGATGCTCAGCGCGAGCAGGCTCAACGGCAGGCGAGGGGAACGCGAAAGCATGTGGGCTCCTTGAGGGCAGTCGTCACAGATGCGCGTAAGCCCGGGGCAAATCGAAGAGGAAGAGGATGGCATCGCGCCAGTCGGCGCGCGCGACAGGGTATCAGGTTGGATCGCTCTAGGGTGGGGGCGAACCTGTGCGCTGTAGGGAGACCTGTTCGTTCAGGTAAGCAGGGCGTGAGATCGGCACATGACGGCGTCAGGGAGTTTGCGGCGTGGTCGCCCCCGATCAGCGTGGTGCTGGAATCAGGCAGAGGCGTGTCGATCTGCCGGGGGGCGGCAAAACGGTGTGAAAACGCGCTGGGGTCGACGTCTGCGACTCAGCCGTTTTCACACTGCCTGTGGGTGCGCGGTCAGTCCTGGTCGGCGCAGGGGGAATCGTTTTCGTCCTGGTCGACGGCAGGCATCGGCTCGGCATGGACGGTCACGGTGGGCTCTTCGGGGTTCAGGCTTGGGAAGGGAAAGTTCGGGATTTCATGCATCTCGAGGTTCCTCGCAAGTGTGAGTGAAAAGGCAGCTTCCGGTGCGCCCCAAGCACACCGCAGCTCGCGCAGGATACAGGACTGTGTGTGACAGTTCGTGTGAAATCGGGATTTAAGGCCGTGGAAGGACAGCTCGGTTGGGTCACCAAGTCCTAGCCTGGGGGCGGCTGAACCGCCCCTCGCGACTCCTGCAGAAAAGAGTGCCTGCAGACAGAGATCACGCCTGTAGGAGCGACTTTAGTCGCGATGGCCGGCGCAGCCGGCCTGCCCCAGCCGCCGCGCAACAGCGCGTAAAAGCAGATCGCACCCCCGAGGCTCGGCTACGCCGCCCATCGCGGCTGACCGGAGCGCCGGACCGATCGCTCCTACGGGGTCAAGCTGCGCGTAACGGTCGCTGCACAAGCGCGGTCCGGGTAGGCGCGCCGGATCGGCCGCTTCTACGGAGATGGGTGCAGGCAGGTCTATTTGCGGCCTTCGGCCCCTTTCGCCACTTCATCCGTACGCGCGCACATGATGAAGTCATTGCGGTGCAGCCCTTTGATCGAATGGCTCCACCAGGTCACGGTCACTTTGCCCCATTCAGTCAGCAGGCCCGGGTGATGACCCTCGGCCTCGGCGATAGCGCCCACGGCGTTGGTAAAGGCCAGGGCATGCTTGAAGTTCTTGAACAGGAACACCCGCTCGAGCTCCATGTGGCCGTCGCGCACCTCGATGCCCCAGTCGGGAATCTCGCGAATCAGTTCTGCCAGCTCTTGCTCACTGACTTTCGGCGCATCGGCGCTGCAGGCGACGCAGTGGGTCTGGTTCAGCGTGGTCATCAGTACAGTTCCTTGAATAGAAAAAGGGATGAGCGGCTCAGGCCGCCCTGGGCGCGAATTTCGGCGCATGCAGGCCAAGCTGCGTGGCCTGGGTGACCATGCTCATGACGTCTTCGTGGGCCAGGTCGAACAGGCGTTTGAGGCTTGGCAGCTTGAAGTACACCGGTTGCAGGATATCGATGCGATACGGTGTGCGCATGGCTTCGACCGGATCGAACGCCTGATGCTCCGGCGCGTCCGACAGCGCGTACACGGTTTCTTTCGGTGACGAGAGAATGCCCCCGCCATAGATACGCGTGCCTTGCGGGGTGTCGAGCAAGCCGAATTCGATGGTCATCCAGTACAGCCGCGCCAGGTACACCCGCTGCTCCTTGCTCGCAGCCAGGCCAAGCTTGCCATAGGCATGGGTGAATTCAGCGAACCAGGGGTTGGTCAGCAGCGGGCAGTGGCCAAAGATCTCGTGGAAAATATCCGGCTCTTGCAGGTAGTCGAGCTCTTCAGGGGTGCGAATGAAGGTGGCGACCGGGAAGCGTTTGCTGGCCAGCAGCTCGAAGAAGGTCTGGAACGGAATCAGCGCGGGCACCCGGGCAACCTGCCAGCCCGTGGTGGCGGCCAGCACGTGGTTGATCTCGCTCAGCTGGGGAATTCGCTCGGTGGGCAGCGCCAGCTGCGCCAGGCCGTCGAAGAAGGCATCGCAGGCGCGGCCCTCGATCACGTTCATCTGGCGAGTGATCAGGGTGTTCCAGACCTCGTGTTCTGATTCGGGGTACTCGATGAACCCTTGTGCATCGGGCTCACGGGCCAGGTAACGGGTTTGTTTCATGGCGCTCTCCTGAGTGAGGGCTTTTATTGTTGTGGGCTGCATCCATGGTGCTCAGTTGTAGCGTGGGTTCGCAGAGGCTGCACGCGGGTGGGCACGCGCCAAGGCGCCATGAAAATCGCTGTTCGTAACGTATGTTTTACAAGTCGATGCCGGCAGCGGAAAATCATCGGCTTGAAGGCGCCTTGTCGACTCTATTTGTCAGCTTTTCTTTACAACTTTTTCGCGTCTCAGGTGTTTACCCGACGCAGTGAGAGCAATCATGCGTATCAAAGTCCACTGCCAGAACCGCATCGGCATCCTGCGGGACATCCTCAACCTGCTGGTCGAGTACGGCATCAACGTGCTGCGTGGCGAGGTCGGCGGTGACCATGGCAACGCCATCTACCTGCATTGCCCGAACCTGATGAACCTGCAGTTCCAGGCCCTGCGCCCCAAGTTCGAAGCCATTGGCGGGGTGTTTGGCGTCAAGCGTGTCGGGCTGATGCCCAGCGAGCGTCGGCACATGGAGCTCAATGCGCTGCTCGGTGCGCTGGAGTTCCCGGTGCTGTCCATCGACATGGCCGGCAGCATCGTGGCGGCCAACCGCAGCGCCGCACAGCTGCTCGGGGTGCGCGTCGATGAGGTGCCGGGCCTGCCGCTGTCGCGCTACGTCGAGGACTTCGACCTGCCAGCCCTGGTGCGGGCGCACAAGTCGCGGGTCAACGGCCTGCGCGTCCAGCTCAAGGGCGATGTGTTCCTGGCCGACATCGCCCCCCTGCAATCGGAACATGATGACAGCGAAGCGCTGGCGGGCGCGGTGCTCACCCTGCACCGCGCCGACCGCATCGGCGAGCGCATCTACAACGTGCGCAAGCAGGAGCTGCGCGGCTTCGACAGCATCTTCCAGAGCTCACGGCTGATGGCGGCGGTGGTCCGCGAAGCCCGGCGCATGGCGCCTCTGGATGCGCCGTTGCTGATCGAAGGCGAGACCGGCACGGGCAAGGAGCTGCTGGCCCGTGCCTGCCACCTGGCCAGCCCGCGCGGCGCGTCACCGCTGATGGCGCTCAACTGCGCCGGCCTGCCCGAATCCATGGCCGAAACCGAGCTGTTCGGTTATGGCCCGGGTGCGTTCGAGGGCGCGCGTGCCGAAGGCAAGCTGGGCCTGCTGGAACTGACCGCCGGTGGCACGCTGTTCCTCGACGGCGTCGACGAGATGAGCGCCCGGCTGCAGGCCAAGCTGCTGCGCTTCCTGCAGGATGGCTGCTTTCGCCGGGTGGGCAGCGATGACGAGGTGTACCTCGATGTACGGGTGATCTGCGCGACCCAGGTGGACCTGTCGGAATTGTGCGCCCGTGGCGAATTCCGCCAGGACCTGTACCACCGGCTGAACGTTTTGTCCCTGCACATTCCGCCGCTGCGTGAGTGCATGGATGGGCTTGGCGGCCTGGTCGGGCATTTTCTCGATCAGGCCAGCCGACAGATTGGTTGCGCCTTGCCTGAAATAGCGCCCAGTACCATGGAAAAGTTGGCGCACTATCAATGGCCGGGCAATGTCCGGCAACTTGAGAACGTTATCTTTCAGGCAGTTTCATTATGTGACGGCAGCACAGTCAAAGCCGAGCACATCCGTTTGCCGGACTATGGCGGGCGCCAGCCGTTGGGTGAGTTTTCGCTGGAGGGAAGTTTGGCCGATATTGTCGGGCGCTTTGAAAAGGCGGTATTGCAGCGGCTCTCGGCAGAACATTCAACCAGTCGAGCCTTGGGTAAGCGCCTGGGTGTTTCGCACACCACGATTGCCAATAAGTTGCGCGAATATGGCGCGAATAAAGGGTAAAGCCGAAAGGCCGCCAGGCGGCCTTTTGCAGCAGCGTGTCAGCCGTTGGAGCAGCCGTTGCCCATGACCCGGTATTCCAAAACGTGGCGGTGGCCCTGCGAGTCGTCGTAGGTCATGCGTGCCGGCACCACGGCGCACACATTGGGCACGTCGCTGATCGACACGATGTGGGCGATGTCCAGGTGCTGCGAATAGTTGTAGGCTTCGATCGGAGTTGCCTGGGCCTGTTCGGTGGCGTCATCGGCCATCGCCATGCCGCAGACGCTGCCCAGTGCCAGTGCCAGTGCCAATAGATATTTCATGTTTGAATAACCTGTCTTGAGTTGCCTGGATGCAGGCGGCGTTGAATAACGCAGCGTGGAATAATCCAGGCGGGATATACAACTAACAGAGATCGATATGGCCTTCGTGGGGCTGTCGTCGGTGTTGTTCATGTTGCGCTGGTAGTGCAACCAGTCGGCAGTGTTACAAGCCGTTGCTGGCGAGAGAAAGTCTAGGCCTGGGGCACTGCCTGAAACAGCGGCCATTTTGATAAACATTATTCGTGTTTCTACAAGAATCGCCGCGGGCTGTGCCCCCTGGTACATTCTGTACTTGATCGAGGACGCTGGCCGATAAGCCGCCCGGTGATGCCTGCAATAAGGAAGGGCCGCGCTACTACCAACGTCGAATGGCCTTGTGCGCTCTGGTACAGTTAAAACGGTTCCATACAAAAACAACTATTAAACCGAGGTATCAGAGATGAGTGCGGCTCCACTGTATCCCGTTCGTCCCGACGTAGCGGCCACCACCCTGACCGACGAGGCCACCTACAAGGCCATGTACCAGCAGTCGGTGATCAACCCGGACGGCTTCTGGCGTGAGCAGGCCCAGCGCCTTGACTGGATCAAGCCCTTCACCAAGGTCAAGCAGACCTCCTTCGACGATCACCACGTCGACATCAAATGGTTTGCCGACGGCACTCTGAACGTTGCCTACAACTGCCTTGACCGTCACCTGGAAACCCGCGGCGATCAGATTGCGATCATCTGGGAAGGCGACGACCCTGCCGATTCGCGCAACATCACCTACCGCGAGCTGCACGAAGACGTCTGCAAGTTCGCCAACGCCCTGCGTGGCCAGGACGTGCACCGCGGCGACGTGGTGACCATCTACATGCCGATGATCCCGGAAGCCGTGGTGGCCATGCTGGCCTGTGCCCGCATCGGGGCAATCCATTCGGTAGTGTTTGGCGGCTTCTCCCCTGAAGCGCTGGCCGGGCGCATCATCGACTGCCGCTCCAAGGTGGTGATCACCGCCGACGAAGGCGTGCGCGGCGGCCGGCGTACGCCACTCAAGGCCAATGTGGACCTGGCCCTGACCAACCCGGAAACCTCGACGGTGCAGAAGATCATCGTCTGCAAGCGCACCGGCGGCGACATCGCCTGGCACCAGCATCGCGACATCTGGTACGAAGACCTGATGAAAGTGGCTTCCAGCCACTGCGCGCCGAAAGAGATGGGCGCCGAGGAAACCCTGTTCATCCTCTACACCTCCGGCTCCACCGGCAAACCCAAGGGCGTGCAGCACACCACCGGTGGCTACATGGTCTATGCCGCGCTGACCCATGAGCGCGTGTTCGACTACCGCCCGGGCGAGGTGTACTGGTGCACCGCCGACGTGGGCTGGGTCACCGGCCACAGCTACATCGTCTACGGCCCGCTGGCCAACGGCGCCACCACGGTGCTGTTCGAGGGCGTGCCGAACTACCCGGACATCACCCGCGTGTCGAAGATCATCGACAAGCACAAGGTCAACATCCTCTACACCGCACCGACCGCCATCCGCGCCATGATGGCCGAAGGCGAAGCGGCCGTGGCCGGCGCCGATGGCTCCAGCCTGCGTCTGCTCGGCTCGGTGGGTGAGCCGATCAACCCCGAGGCCTGGAACTGGTATCACAACGCCGTGGGCAAGCAACGCTGCCCGATCGTCGACACCTGGTGGCAGACCGAAACCGGCGGCATCCTGATCAGCCCACTGCCGGGCGCCACCGCGCTCAAGCCTGGCTCGGCGACCCGTCCGTTCTTCGGTGTGGTACCGGCGCTGGTGGACAATCTGGGCAACATCATGGACGGCGCGGTCGAGGGCAACCTGGTGATCCTCGACTCCTGGCCAGGCCAGTCGCGCTCGCTGTACGGCGATCACGACCGTTTCGTCGACACCTACTTCAAGACGTTCCGGGGCATGTACTTCACCGGTGACGGCGCCCGTAGGGATGAAGATGGCTACTACTGGATCACGGGCCGTGTCGACGACGTGCTCAACGTGTCGGGCCACCGCATGGGCACCGCCGAGATCGAGAGCGCGATGGTCGCTCACAGCAAGGTCGCCGAAGCGGCAGTGGTGGGTGTGCCGCACGACCTCAAAGGGCAGGGCATCTACGTCTACGTGACCCTCAATGCCGGTGAGGAGCCGAGCGAGCAGTTGCGCCTGGAGCTGAAAAACTGGGTGCGCAAGGAAATCGGCCCGATTGCCTCGCCAGATGTCATCCAGTGGGCGCCGGGGCTGCCCAAGACCCGCTCTGGCAAGATCATGCGGCGTATCCTGCGCAAGATCGCCACGGGCGAGTACGACGCCCTGGGTGACATCTCGACCCTGGCCGATCCGGGTGTCGTGCAGCACCTGATCGATACCCACAAGTCGATGAACCGCGCCAGCGCCTGATTCACCGAACAGGCTCAGCCCTGCAAGCCCCGCCCTCGACAGGCGGGGCTTTTACGTTGGGCGTCCGTTACTTCGGCAGACACCCCTGGCCGAGGGTTGCGCCAGCACCGCGTAGAAACGGGGCATTGCGAAACAATGGCGCGCTTTTGTGGGGCGATAACGCGGCCGATGGGTAAAGCCTGGTCGCTGCACTTGCCGGATTACCTGGCTTTGCGAATAATAGGCCCGCTTGTTGCTTGATCCTTAGGTTGCTTTCCTTTTGCTCTTGCATATTCAGCTGGAGCTGTCAATGCCATCCGCTTCCCGTTCAAGCGCTTCTGTACGTAGTTGTCGCTTTGAAGAAATATCGTGGTTCCGCCTGTCGCTAAAATGCCACCTGATTGCTTGAGGTTTGGGACGATTGTCCACGCCCGCGGCCCGCGCTGTACCCATTGGCATTCCTGGCAGCCGTTACACTGTCCTGCATTGCCCCGTACCGATGGAGTTACCTGATGAAGAAGCTTGCCCTGTTCGGCGCTTTGGCGCTGTCCGCGTTGTCCCTGGTCGCGCATGCCGATGAGAAGCCGCTGAAGATCGGCATCGAAGCCGCCTACCCACCGTTCGCCTTCAAGCAGCCTGACGGCAGCCTGGCGGGCTTCGACTACGACATCGGCAACGCCCTGTGCGCGCAGATGAAAGCCAAGTGCACCTGGGTCGAGCAAGAGTTCGACGGCCTGATTCCGGCACTCAAGGTGCGCAAGATCGACGCCATCCTGTCGTCCATGTCGATTACCGAAGACCGCAAGAAATCGGTCGACTTCACCAAGCGCTACTACCTGACCCCAGCCCGTCTGGTGATGAAGGAAGGCACTGCGGTCGGCGACAGCATGGATGAGCTCAAAGGCAAGAAGATCGGCGTGCAGCGCGGTTCGATCCATGACCGCTTCGCCAAGGAAGTGCTGGCGCCCAAGGGGGCGACCGTCGTTCCCTACGGCACGCAGAACGAGGTCTACCTGGATGTCGAAGCCGGTCGTCTGGATGGCACCATCGCCGACGCCACCCTGCTCGAAGATGGCTTCCTGAAAACCGACGCCGGTAAAGGTTTTGCCTTCGTTGGCCCGGCCTTCACCGACGCCAAGTACTTCGGTGACGGCATCGGCATCGCCGTGCGCAAGGGCGACGACGCCAACCGCGAGCGTATCAACGCCGCCATCGACGCAATCCGTGCCAACGGCACGTACAAACAGATCGAAGCCAAGTACTTCAACTTCGACATCTACGGTCCAGACACCCAGTAATCGCTGGCGCTGCCCGTGCAATGGTGCAAACAGCAGAAGGTCTGAGGTTTGCACCATTTTTATTTTCCAAGCCGTGAGGAATTCCAAACATGTTGAAAGGCTACGGGGCAGTCATCCTCGATGGCGCCTGGCTGACGTTGCAGCTGGCCCTGTCGTCGATGGCGCTGGCCACGGTGCTCGGCTTGATCGGCGTCGCGTTGCGCCTGTCGCCGGTGCGCTGGCTCGCCTGGCTGGGCGACCTGTATTCCACGGTCATTCGCGGCATTCCCGACCTGGTGCTGATCCTGCTGATTTTCTATGGCGGCCAGGACATCATCAATCGCCTGGGCCCGCTGGTGGGCTATGACGATTTCATCGACATCAACCCACTGGCGGCCGGCATCGGCACCCTGGGCTTCATCTTTGGTGCCTACCTCTCGGAAACCTTCCGCGGCGCCTTTCTCGGTATTCCCAAGGGCCAGGCCGAAGCGGGTGTGGCCTATGGCATGAACAGCCGGCAGGTGTTCTTCCGCATCATGGTGCCGCAGATGATCCGTCTGGCGATTCCGGGCTTCACCAACAACTGGCTGGTGCTGGCCAAGGCCACTGCGCTGGTCTCGGTGGTGGGCCTGCAAGACATGATGTTCAAGGCCAAGCAGGCAGCCGATGCTACCCGCGAACCTTTCACCTTTTTCCTTGCTGTGGCGGCGCTGTACCTGGTGCTGACCAGTGTTTCGTTGCTGGCGCTGAAGTACCTCGAACGGCGCTACTCGGTGGGCGTCAAGGCGGCTGAACTATGATTTTCGATTACACCGTCATCTGGGAGGCCATGCCGCTGTACCTGGGTGGCCTGCTGACCACCTTGAAGCTACTGCTGATCTCGCTGTTCTTTGGCCTGTTGGCTGCCATCCCTCTCGGGCTCATGCGCTGTTCGAAGAACCCTCTGGTGAACGGCGCCGCTTGGCTCTACACCTACGTGATCCGCGGCACGCCGATGCTGGTCCAGCTGTTCCTCATCTACTACGGCCTGGCCCAGTTCGAGGCCGTGCGCGAAAGCGTGTTGTGGCCCTGGCTGTCCAGCGCGACCTTCTGCGCGTGCCTGGCATTTGCCATCAACACCAGTGCCTATACCGCCGAAATCGTTGCCGGCAGCCTCAAGGCCACGCCCCATGGCGAGATCGAGGCAGCCAAGGCCATGGGCATGTCGCGCCTGAAGATGTACCGGCGCATCCTCCTGCCCTCGGCCCTGCGCCGGGCGCTGCCGCAGTACAGCAACGAAGTGATCATGATGCTGCAGACCACCAGCCTGGCCTCGATCGTGACCCTGATCGACATCACCGGCGCTGCGCGCACCGTCAATGCCCAGTACTACCTGCCCTTCGAGGCTTACATCACGGCGGGGGTGTTCTACCTGTGCCTGACCTTCATCCTGGTACGCCTGTTCAAGCTGGCCGAGCGCCGCTGGCTCAGCTACCTGGCGCCGCGCAAGCACTGAACGCTCTGTGAGAACCGACAGCATGTACAAACTCCAAGTCCAAGACCTGCACAAGCGCTACGGCAGCCATGAAGTGCTCAAGGGTGTTTCTCTGGCGGCCAAGGCGGGCGATGTGATCAGCATCATCGGCTCCAGCGGCTCGGGCAAGTCGACCTTCCTGCGCTGCATCAACCTGCTGGAGCAGCCGCACGGTGGGCAGATCCTGCTCAACGACGAACCTCTCAAGCTGGTTGCCGGCAAGGATGGCGCGCTGCGCGCCGCCGATGACAAGCAACTGCAGCGCATGCGTTCGCGTCTGTCGATGGTGTTCCAGCACTTCAACCTGTGGGCACACATGACGGCGCTGGAAAACATCATCGAGGCGCCGGTGCACGTGCTGGGCATGAGCAAGAAAGCCGCCCTGGAAAAAGCCGAGCATTACCTGGCCAAGGTCGGCGTTGCGCACCGCAAGGATGCCTACCCGGGGCACATGTCGGGCGGTGAGCAGCAGCGCGTGGCCATCGCTCGGGCCCTGGCCATGGAGCCTGAGGTGATGCTGTTCGACGAGCCGACCTCGGCACTCGACCCGGAACTGGTCGGCGATGTGCTCAAAGTCATGCAGGGCCTGGCCCAGGAAGGCCGGACCATGGTCGTTGTCACCCACGAGATGGGGTTTGCCCGCGAGGTGTCCAACCAGCTGTTGTTCCTGCACAAGGGTATCGTGGAGGAAACCGGCCACCCGCGCGAGGTGCTGGCCAACCCGCAATCGGAGCGGCTCAAGCAGTTTCTCTCGGGTAGCTTGAAATAGAGGCTGCCGCTTTGCACCAGAATAGGGCATCCTGCGCAGCGACTGCTGGTCCTGTGCACGGTGCCGCGTGGCGAAGGTCAAGCGAGGCGGCAGCTGCCGCGCCATGCTGTTGGCCGCACGTCACCGTCTTGGTGTGCAGGACCTTTCTGGCCTCATTGCAAGGCGTTCATGAACGCATATCAAGGCTTTGCGTACAGAGGCTGAGCTACCCTTGGCGCCTCAGACTCGAACAGGTTTCGGACCGCACCCTATGACCACCCAGCGTATCGGTTTTCTCATCTGGCCCAGCACCCGTCCGCTGACCCTCGCACTGGCAGAGGAAGTGCTTGAGGTGGCGCAGCGGGTACACCCGGATGTGAGTTACGAACTGCTGTTCGTCCAGGCCGAAGCCACGCCCGAGCAAGCCTGGCGTCTGCCGGGCGAAGCCTGGGGCAGCCGCCTGGAAGGCTGCGACAAGCTGTTCCTGCTGGCCGACGAGCCGCCCCAGGCCATTACCGCGGCGGTGTCCAGTTCGCTCAAGCAACTGGCGCGTGCCGGCTGCGTGATCGGCGGGCTGTCGGCGGGGGTGTATCCGCTGGCCATGCTCGGCTTGCTGGATGGCTACCGGGCGGCCGTGCACTGGCGCTGGCAGGATGACTTTGCCGAGCGTTTCCCCAAGGCCATCGCCACCAGCCACCTGTTCGACTGGGACCGCGACCGCCTCACCGCCTGTGGCGGCATGGCCGTGACCGACCTGATGCTGGCCATGCTGGCTCGTGACCACGG
Organism: Pseudomonas sp.; assembly: GCF_032058845.1. GTDB lineage: Bacteria > Pseudomonadota > Gammaproteobacteria > Pseudomonadales > Pseudomonadaceae > Aquipseudomonas. The sequence goes on from NZ_DAMCCR010000009.1 coordinate 63,363, forward strand.
TGCCGAGCTGGCAGGCGCGGTGTCCGAAGAGCTGGTGGTAGAGCGCATTCGTGAGGGTGGCGAGCGCCAGCGTATTCCGCTGCAGAACCGCCTGGGCTCGAGCCATCCCAAGCTGACCCAGGCCGTGCTGCTGATGGAGGCCAACATCGAAGAGCCGCTGACCACCGACGAGATCGCCCAGCACGTCTGCGTATCGCGCCGGCAGTTGGAGCGGATCTTCAAGCAGTACCTGAGCCGCGTGCCGAGCCAGTACTACCTCGAGCTGCGCCTGAACAAGGCCCGGCAGATGCTCATGCAGACCAGCAAGTCGATCATTCAGATCGGCCTCTCCTGCGGCTTTTCCTCGGGCCCGCACTTTTCCAGCGCCTACCGCAATTTCTTCGGCGCCACCCCGCGCGAAGACCGCAATCAGCGCCGTAGCAACAGCCCGTTCGAGCTGAGTTCGGCGCCGGTGGAGAAGGGCTGAGGCGAGCAGGGGTGAGGCAAATGGGGCTGAGGTGCCGCAAACCAGATCGGCTGCGCCCTGCGCACCCCACGCCCAAAGCCTCAGCCGCGCTGCAATAAACCCGATTCACAAACTGACCCCCCGTTCACGCCACCTCGCCGTGCCGTTACACTGCGCGATTGTGACCGTCTGTGTCGCATTGCCAACAGCCTGGTGGTAGCGGGGTGTGGCGCTGTAACAAGATGTCGCCTGGCTGCAAGGACAGGCGACGCCCAGTCCTTACAATCCCCAAACGCTCGCTGCCCCCGGCCAGCGTTCCGCTTCAGGAGATTCTGATGTCCGTTGAGCAAGCCCCGGTGCAACGTGCCGATTTCGACCAGGTCATGGTTCCCAACTACGCGCCGGCGGCGTTCATTCCGGTTCGCGGCCAGGGCTCTCGCGTGTGGGACCAGTCCGGGCGCGAATTGATCGACTTCGCCGGCGGCATCGCGGTCAACGCCCTCGGCCATTGCCACCCGGCGCTGGTCCAGGCGCTCACCGAGCAGGCCAACACCCTCTGGCACGTGTCCAACGTCTTCACCAACGAGCCGGCCCTGCGCCTGGCGCACAAACTGGTGAACGCCACCTTCGCCGACCGCGCGTTCTTCTGCAACTCCGGTGCCGAAGCCAACGAGGCTGCGTTCAAGCTGGCCCGTCGTGTGGCCCATGACCGCTTCGGTGCGGACAAGCACGAAATCATCTCCACCGTGAACAGCTTCCACGGCCGTACCCTGTTCACCGTCAGCGTCGGCGGCCAGCCGAAATACTCGGACGGTTTCGGACCGAAAATCGAGGGCATCAGCCACGTCGCCTATAACGACCTGGACGCGCTCAAAGCGCAGATTTCCGATAAAACCTGCGCGGTGGTCATCGAGCCGATCCAGGGCGAGAGCGGCGTGGTCCCGGCCGACAAGGCCTATCTGGAGGGCGCACGCGCCCTGTGCGACCAGCACAACGCGCTGCTGATCTTCGACGAAGTGCAGACTGGCGTAGGCCGTACCGGCTCGCTGTACGCGTACCAGCACTTCGGCGTCACCCCGGACATCCTCACCAGCGCCAAGAGCCTGGGCGGCGGCTTCCCGATCGGCGCCATGCTCACCACCAGCGAGTGGGCAGCGCATTTCGCCCCTGGCACCCATGGCACCACCTACGGCGGCAACCCTCTGGGCTGCGCAGTGGCCTGCGCGGTGCTGGATGTGATCAACACGCCTGAAACCCTGGCGGGTATCCGCGAGCGGCACCAGCGCTTCAAGACCCGTCTGGAGCAGATCGGCAGCGAGCACCAACTGTTCAGCCAGGTGCGTGGCGTCGGTCTGCTGATCGGCTGCGTGTTGAGCGACGCCTGGGCGGGCAAGGCCAAGGACGTGCTCAACGCCGCCGAGCAGGAAGGCGTGATGGTGCTGCAGGCTGGCCCGGACGTGGTGCGCTTTGCCCCGAGCCTGGTGATCGACCATGCCGACATCGATGAAGGTCTGGAGCGTTTCGCCCGCGCCGTGGCTCGTCTGACCCAGGCCTGACCTGCGTCGCCCAGCCCTGTGTTGGCCCATCGGCTGACGCCGGGCCACGAATCGATCCAGCGGCTGCGTGCGCTCGTTGCAAGCCACGCAGCCGTTTTTCCCCGTGTCGGCCTGGCCGGCGCGTTTCCCTCGAAGGAGTGACACCATGCTGGTAATGCGCCCCGCGCAGATGGCTGATCTGAATGAAGTGCAGCGCCTGGCTGCCGACAGCCCCATCGGTGTCACCTCGCTGCCCGACGACGCCGGGCGTCTGGGCGACAAGATCGCCGCCTCGGAAACGTCCTTTGCCGCCGAAGTCAGTTTCAACGGCGAGGAACGCTATTTCTTCGTGCTCGAAGACAGCAGCACCGGGCGCCTGGCTGGCTGCTCGGCCATCGTTGCCTCAGCCGGCTACTCCGAGCCCTTTTACAGTTTTCGCAACGAGACCTTCGTGCACGCTTCACGCGAGCTGAAGATCCACAACAAGATTCACGTCCTGTCGCTGTGCCATGACCTCACCGGCAACAGCCTGCTCACCAGTTTCTACGTCGTGCCGGAACTGGTCAGCAGTGCCTGGGCCGAGCTCAATTCCCGCGGGCGCCTGCTGTTCATGGCCTCGCACCCCGAGCGCTTCGCCGAGTCGGTGGTCACCGAGATCGTCGGTCACAGCGACGAGCAGGGCGACTCGCCGTTCTGGGATTCCATCGGGCGCAATTTCTTCGCCATCAACTATGCCGAGGCCGAGCGCCTGTGCGGGCTGAAGAGCCGCACCTTTCTCGCCGAACTGATGCCCAACTACCCGATCTACGTGCCGTTGCTGCCCGACCGCGCGCAAGAGGCCATGGGCCAGGTGCACCCGCGGGCGCAGATCACCTTCGACATCCTCATGCGCGAGGGCTTCGAGACCGAGCACTACATCGACATCTTCGACGGCGGCCCGACCCTGCACGCACGCACCTCGGGCATTCGCTCCATCGCCCAGAGCCAGGTCGCCGACGTGAAGATCGACCCCGCTGCCACGCCCGGTGGGCGTGCCTACCTGGTCTGCAATGGCCAATTGCAAGACTACCGCGCGGTGGTGTTGGAACTGGACTGGGCACCGGGGCAGCCGGTGCTGTTGAGCCTGGAAGCGGCCGATGCGCTGGGCGTTGGCGAGGGTGCGAGCGTGCGTCTGGTTGCCGTCTGAGCCCTGACCGCCGGGGCGCCGATGGGCGCGGTAACAGTGAGTTTCGCGGCAGGCACAGGCCACCGCTCAAGGAGAAAGCATGATCGTTCGTCCAGTACGCAGCAGCGATTTACCGGCACTGATCGAGTTGGCGCGCAGCACCGGCAACATCGGCCTGACCACCTTGCCCGCCAACGAAGCGCGGCTGGCGCAGCGCGTCACCTGGGCCGAGAAAAGCTTTCGCGGTGAAGCCGAGCGCGGCGACACCGACTACCTGTTCGTGCTGGAAAACGACGAAGGCCTGGTCATCGGCATCTCCGCCATCGCCGGCGCCGTGGGCCTGCGCCAGCCTTGGTACAACTACCGCGTAGGCCTCACGGTCAGCGCCTCGCAAGAACTGAACATCTACCGCGAGATCCCCACGCTGTTCCTCGCCAACGACCTCACCGGCAACGCCGAGCTGTGCTCGCTGTTCCTGCGCAGTGATTACCGCAGCGGCCTGAACGGCGGCTTGCTGTCCAAGGCGCGGCTGCTGTTCATGGCCGAATTCGCCGAGCTGTTCGGCAAGAAAGTGATTGCCGAAATGCGCGGCATGTCCGACCCCGCTGGCCGTTCACCGTTCTGGGAAAGCCTGGGCCGGCACTTCTTCAAGATGGAATTCAGCCAGGCCGATTACCTGACCGGGGTCGGCAACCGCGCGTTCATCGCCGAACTGATGCCCAAGTTCCCGCTGTATACCTGCTTCCTCTCCGAAGCGGCACGCGCGGTGATCGGCCAGGTGCATGCCGACACTCAACCGGCGCTGGCCATGCTCGAGCGCGAAGGCTTCACCTACCAGGGCTATGTCGACATCTTCGACGCCGGCCCTGCCATCGAATGCGAGACCGCGCGCATCCGCGCGGTGCGCGACAGCCAGACCCTGGTGCTGGCGGTCGGCACGCCGGGCGACGACGCCACCCCCTACCTCATTCACAACCGCAAGCGCGAAGACTGCCGCATCACGGCCGCGCCCGCGCGCCTGGCCGCCGGCACACTTGTGGTCGATCCGTTGACCGCCAAGCGTCTGCGCCTGGGCGCGGGTGACCACGTGCGTGCGGTGTCGTTGTCGGTGGCGCGGGAGGCGCGCTCATGAGCACGCATTACATCGGGGGGCAGTGGCAGGTCGGTGAGGGCGCGCTGGTGCAGTCGCTCGATCCTGTCACGCAGGCGGTGCTGTGGCAGGGGCGGGCGGCCCAGGCCGTTGACGTCGAG
>NZ_DAMCCR010000010.1:0-64723 GCF_032058845.1 Pseudomonas sp.
CACCACGGCCTGACCGACACCGAGCAGCGCTACCGCCAGCGCTACGTCGACCTGATGGTCAATGAAGACACCCGCCACACCTTCCGTGTGCGCTCGCAGGTGATCTCGCACATTCGCCAGTTCCTCATCGAGCGTGACTTCCTCGAAGTCGAAACGCCGATGCTGCAGACCATCCCCGGCGGCGCCGCGGCCAAGCCGTTCGAGACGCACCACAATGCCCTGGACATGGCCATGTTCCTGCGTATTGCGCCGGAGCTGTACCTCAAGCGTCTGGTGGTCGGTGGCTTCGAGAAGGTCTTCGAGATCAACCGCAACTTCCGTAACGAAGGCGTCTCGACCCGGCACAACCCCGAGTTCACCATGCTCGAGTTCTACCAGGCCTACGCCGACTACGAAGACAACATGGACCTGACCGAGGAGCTGTTCCGCGAGCTGGCCCAGACCATTCTCGGCAGCACCGACGTGCCCTATGGCGACAAGGTGTTCCATTTCGGCGAGCCGTTCGTGCGCCTGTCGGTGTTCGACTCGATCCTCAAGTACAACCCGGAGCTGACCGCCGCCGACCTGCAAGACGTCGAACGTGCTCGCGCCATTGCCAAGCAGGCTGGCGCCAAGGTGCTCGGCCATGAAGGCCTGGGCAAGTTGCAAGTGATGATTTTCGAGGAGCTGGTCGAGCACAAGCTGGAACAGCCGCACTTCATCACCGAGTACCCGTTCGAGGTCTCGCCGCTGGCGCGTCGCAACGACGACAACCCTGCGGTGACCGACCGCTTCGAGCTGTTCATCGGTGGCCGCGAAATCGCCAACGCCTACTCCGAGCTCAATGATGCCGAAGACCAGGCCGAGCGCTTCCTGGCCCAGGTGGCCGAGAAGGACGCCGGTGACGACGAAGCCATGCACTACGACGCCGACTTCGTGCGTGCGCTGGAGTACGGCATGCCGCCAACGGCGGGCGAGGGCATCGGTATCGACCGTCTGGTGATGCTGCTCACCAACTCGCCGTCGATCCGCGATGTGATCCTGTTCCCGCACATGCGTCCGCAGGCCTGAGCTGAATGAACGAGCCGCCTTACGAGGCGGCTTTTTATTGTCTGTACACCGGTACTGACCCGGCAAGACGCTTCGCGGCTAAAGCCGCTCCTACAAGGGCCGTCGCCACCAGAGCAGCTCCACAGGAGTTGCCCCGACATGGGCTTCACCGCGTTCAAGGCGTGTGCAATATTTCAACAGGCACTCCCATCGACACGCTGCTGCCCTAAAGGCGCACACGGGGGTCTGTAGGGACTTTACTGCGCCAAGGCGCATGCGTGATCTGTAAGGAATTTGCTGCTCCAAGGCGCATACGGGGTCTGTAGGAGCGGCCGGTCCGGCGCTCCGGTCAGCCGCGATGGGCTGCACAGCAGCCCCAATGGCGCGATCTCTGCAGGAGCGGCCGCTCAGCCGCGATAAGGCCGGTCCAGGTCAACCACTTTCCATGAGGTACCACTGTGACGTCCACAATGGCCCAACAAGGCGCCGCCGGCATTGCCAGCGCTGTCGCCGAAAGCGTGCAGTACCAAGGCCGCAAAACCGCCCGCCAGGGCAGTGAACAGCGCCGCCAGCAGATCCTCGACGCGGCCATGCGCATCGTCGTGCGCGACGGCGTGCGGGGTGTCCGTCATCGCGCGGTGGCGGCAGAGGCGCAGGTGCCGCTGTCCGCCACCACCTATTACTTCAAGGACATCGAAGACCTGCTGACCGACACCTTCGCACAGTATGTCGCGCGCAGCGCCGACTACATGGCCACGCGCTGGACAGCCACCGAAGGGGTGCTGCTCGAACTGATCGCCCGCGGCGACGGCAGCCCGGCGGCCCGGGCGCAGCTGGCCGACGAAGTGGCGCGCATGGCAGTGGACTACGTCATCCGGCAACTGCACACCCGCCGCGACTACCTCATTGCCGAGCAGGCGTTTCGCCAGGAAGCGCTGCTGTGCCCGCGCCTGGCCGAACTGGTCAGGGCCCATGAGCAGATCCTGCTGCACGGCGCGCACCAGTTGCTGCAGGTGATCGGCTCGCCACAGCCCGAGCAGGATGCACTGATGTTGACGGCCCTCATCGAGCAGATGGAATATCAGGGCCTGCTCAACGACGCCGACGCCCAAGCCGAAACACGGATGCTCGCGTTGCTCACGCGCTTCCTGCACCTGGTGCTGGCGGCGGGGTAGGCGAATCCGTCATTCAAGGAGCTTTCGATGAAACCCTGGCAAGTGCTGTTGACGTTGTCATTCCTGCTGTTGGGCGGTTGTCTGGACACCTTCGAAACCGCCTTGCCCGGCGCTCAGGCCGCACCCAAGGCGTTGCTTGGCCAGTGGCGCAGCAAGGATGCCTGGGGCGAGCCGCTGACGCTGACCATCACCCAGGCCAAGGGCACTACCTACCAGGCTGTGGCGCGCGGCAAAGACAACTCGGTACACACCTATCGCTTCAGCGTCGCTCGGCATGGCAACCGCTGGTACGTCTCGGGCGCCGCGCCGGCGTCCATCGGTCATGGTTTCGTCATTGGCGGCTTCGAGCTGAACGACGACCACCAGTTGCTGCTCTACACCCTGGACCGCGAGCAACTGCGCCAGGCCGTGGACCAGCAGGAACTGAGCGGTCGCAGCGTCGCCGACGGCGACGACCGCCGCGACAACGGCCAGGGCCTGCACATCGACAGCCCTGCCGAGCGGGTGCTGGCCTACCTCGACGACCCTGCCAATTCCGACGTGTTCGTGGAAACCGCGCGCTTGCAGCGCGCTCGCCCGTAAGCGCCTCAAGGAGTCCGCCGTGGACGAGTATCAACAGACCATTCGCGCGCTGTCCGACCGTATCGTCGCAGCGCAGACCCCGATTCGCGTGCTCGACGCGGTGAAGTGGGACGACAGCATCAAGCAGGCGTTTCTCGAGGGCAAAGGCAAGATTCCGCCCGCCGTAGACCGCGCCTATTACCAGAACCGCCCGCTGGGCTTCGACTCTGCGGCCGTCAAGGCCGAGTTCCAGAGCATCGAGCGCGACATCACCCGACGCCTGGGCCAGTTCAACCCGGTCGGGCAGATCATGCGGCGCATGTGCAAGGAGTACCGCATGGTGGTGCGCATGCTCGAAGCGCGCGGCACCGAAGACTTCGGCCTGATTTCCCAAGAGCTCTACGGCGCCGCGTCCGACGCCTTCCACGCCGGTGACCCGACGCTCGCCGACCTGGGCCTGATGCTGTCGAACTACCTCGACAACATCGACGGTCGCGGCGACCTCAAGGACGAGCCCAAGACCCTCACCGCCAAACAGGCCGTGGAGATTCTCCAGCAGCGCTTGAACAGGGTGTTCGGCGAGGCGGAAAGCACCATCCGCGTGTTCGAGTCCGATGGCATCGTGGCCGATGCCGCCGCCGGCGCCGACTACATCAAGGTGCGCGCCGATGCCATGTTCAACAGCCGCGACGTGCGCGCCCTGGAAGTGCATGAGGGGCTGGTGCACGTAGGCACCACGCTGAACGGGCTGAACCAGCCGATCTGCACCTTCCTGGCCAAGGGCCCGCCATCCTCGACCGTCACCCAGGAAGGCCTGGCGATTCTGATGGAGGTGATCGCCTTCGCTTCCTACCCCAGCCGCCTGCGCAAGCTGGCCAACCGCACCCGCGCCATCCACATGGTCGAGGAGGGCGCCGACTTCATGCAGGTCTACGCGTTCTTCCGCGAGCAAGGCTTCGACCTGGGCCAGAGTTACAGCAACGCCAGCCGTGTATTCCGCGGTTCGGTGCCCGATGGCCTGCCGTTTACCAAGGACTTGTCCTACCTCAAGGGTTTCATCATGGTTTACAACTACATTCAGTTGGCCGTGAAGAAGGGCAAGCTGGAGCAGATTCCCCTGCTGTTCTGCGGCAAGACCACCCTCGAAGACATGCGCACCTTGCGCCAACTGGTCGAAGAAGGCCTGGTCGAGCCGCCCAAGTACCTCCCCGAGCAGTTTCGCGACATCAATGCGCTGGCCGCCTGGATGTGCTTCTCCAACTTCCTCAACCACCTGAGCCTCGACCGCATTGAAGCCGATTACGCGAACATTCTCTAAGCGGTTGCGTGCCCTGGCCGTGGCGTCGGCCCTGATGCTGGCCAGCGGTTGCAGCAGCCTGTTGTTCTACCCCGAGCCCGGCCAGGCGTTCACCCCCGAACGTGCGCACATCGCCTGGAAAGACCTGACCCTGACCACCGCCGACGGCGTGCGCCTGAATGCCTGGTGGCTGCCGGCCAAAGCCGGGGTGGCGGTCAAGGGTACGGTGTTGCACCTGCATGGCAACGGTGGCAACTTGCCGGGCCATCTGGGCGGCAGCTACTGGCTGCCCGAGCAGGGCTATCAGGTGCTGATGCTCGACTACCGCGGCTATGGCCTGTCTGCCGGTACGCCCAGCCTGCCGGCGGTCTACGAGGATGTAGCGGCCGCGCTGGCCTGGCTCGATCAGGCCCCCGAGGTGCAGGGCAAACCCCGTTACCTGCTGGGGCAGAGCCTGGGCGGCGCACTGGCGATCCACTACCTGGCAGCACATCCCGAGCAGCGTCGGCGCTTCACTGCGCTGGTGTTCGATGGCGTGCCTGCCAGTTATCGCGATGTCGGCCGTTACGCGCTCGGTACCTCCTGGCTGACCTGGCCGCTGCAAGTGCCGCTGGCCTGGCTGGTGCCCGACGGCGACAGTGCAATCAACTCGATCGCCCAGCTCGACAGCCCACCCAAGCTGTTCTTCCACAGCATCGACGACACCCTCGTGCCGCTCGACAACGGCATCCGCCTGTACCAGCAGGCACCGCCCCCGCGGGTATTGCAGCTGACCCGAGGCGGTCATGTGCAGACCTTCGCTGACCCCAACTGGCGTGAAGTGATGCTGCGCTTTCTCGACGACCCGAAGCGCTTCAACGGCCTGCGGCGTCTGGCTGAAATACCCGTGACCGAAGGCCCCCAGGCTGAACCCTCCAACTCTCCTCACGAGACCCCCCGCAATGAGTGAAGAACGCAACGCCATCCCGCTGATCCTGACCGCGGTGGGCACCATCATCCTCACCGTGGGCGCACTCTGGTACTACGGCTACCTGCACTTCGCCAAGCCCGAAGACGCCCTGCTGCTGCAGGACTACACCATGCTCAAGACCGTGCCCGGCGAAGACTACAAAGTCTCGCTGACCCCGGCCGACCAAGTGGCGCAGTGCATCGATGGCGTGCTGGTGCTGTTCGATACCCAGCAGAAGGGGCTGACCGGTGTGCTGGTGGATAACCGCAAGCGTGCCGTGCGCTGCGCCGTGGCGCCGGCACAGCCCTGAAGACAGTGGGGCCGGCCCAGCCCTGAGTAACGCGCCCAGCCAGTTTATCGCCCGGGCACACGCAGGCATCAGGCATAAAAAAACCCGCCATGAAGGCGGGTTTCTTGTGCATCAGGCCAGGCGCTTAGCGCATGGTCGAACGCGCTTTCACCGGCTGGTTGTCGTTGGAAATGGTCACTTCCACACGACGGTTCTGCGCACGGCCCGAGTTGCTGGTGTTGTCGGCAACCGGGTATTCCTTGCCGTAACCCTGCGACACGATACGCGCTGGGTCGACACCGGCACGCACCAGAGCGGTGCTCACGGCGCCGGCACGGCGGTCGGACAGCGACAGATTGTAGCTGGCCGAACCGACGCTGTCGGTGTAGCCCTCTACGATGACTTTGCGCTCAGGGTTCTCGGCGAGGAACTGAGCCAGCTTGGTGACGTTCGGCAGGGCGCTGCTTTTCAGCTCGGCCTTGTTGAAGTCGAACAGCACGTCACCGAAGGTCACCAGGGTGCCGCGTTCAGTCTGCTTGGCGTTCAGCTCGTTCTGCAGCTTCTTGATCTGTGCGTCGCGAGCGTCCAGACGGGCCTTGGCACGTTCGGCCGCAGCGCCCTTGAGCTCGCCTTCGGCGGTACGCAGGGCAATGGTCTGCTTGGCAACTTCAACGCGCTGGTTGGTCAGGTAGGCCAGTTGGTCAACCTTATGGTCGTCTTCGCGGTCCATGTAGGCTTTGTCAGCCTTGTTCAGGAAGTCTTGTGCGTCCTTGGTTTCCAGGGCGGCGACTTTGCTCGACTGCGGATCGCTCTGCAGCGCCGAGAAGTTGGTGCGAGCCGATTCCAGGTTAGGGTTCGGATCGTGCGAGCAAGCTGCAAGACCGACGCTCATGGCGAGGAGGGCAGGGATCATGACGTGTTTGCGCATTGTATTCATCCTTTGATCATTAACGAAGGCTAGAGGCGGTCAGGCGGGGCGCTTATTCAGCGGCGCGCAGGCCTTCTTCACGCACATCCTGGACCCCTTGGCGAGCGTCCTGTACGGCTTTCTGGGCCTTGGCGGCCTGAGCTTTACGCTCGGCAACGCGGGCATCCCATTCGGCCTGCTCGGCGAGGACCTTGGCGTCTTCGTACTTCTTGTCGTGCATGGCGATTTCGGCTTTCTTGAACTTGTCCTGAGCAGCCTTCATCTCGACTGCCGCGAACTCGGTGCCGCCAGCGCTGACCGCAGAGTTCACCGCCGATTGAGTCACGGCATACTGCTCGGTCGGGGGCTTGCCGGCGCAACCGGCCAGTACCAGGCTGCTGCCCAGGGCCAGTGCCGCCAGCTTGAGCCCGCGCACGTTGAAGGAAGAGGGTTTTGCGATGCGGGTCTTCATGGTGGTCAACTCCATTGGTCACTCCTGATAACGACGATTGCCGAAAAGTGGCTATCGCTGTTTCCCTGGTCTTTTCGAGCGCCGCAACGCCCGTGTTTACAGGGTTCTGCCGTGATGGCTACTGGGTGTGACCGGGCTGTTTTTTGAATAGTTCCGATAAATTCGTGCGCTAACGATCTTTTTAGCTGACTGATTGGTCAGCGGTTTTTCCGGGGAACTTACTGCACTTGGCGGGGTAATCCGGCCGCTCCTCGCGGTGCGCGTGAACGTGAAAGCGTTGTTTTTACAGAGGCATGAGATCCGGTCAGGAGCGGCCGATCCGGCGCTCCGGTTGGTCGCTACAGAGGGTGTAGCCGTCCTGACGCAGGCGAGGCAGTCCGAGCGCTCAGCGACAGCACCTGATCCCGCACGATGGTCCGCCTCGCTGCGTATCCACTCAGGGTTGAGGGTCCTCCTCCGGGCTATCGAGCTTGTGCAGGTGGGCCTTGGCCAACGCCAGGAATCGCGGTGTCGAGCCCACATCCTCGTACAGTGGATCGCCCTCTTCATCGGTGGCGATCACCTGTGGCCCGCGCACATAGGGAAAGCTGGCTTCCAGTTCCTCCAGCGCTGCCCCCACCAGCTCACCCAGCAGCTCCTGTGCGGTGCGCTTGGGGTACATGTCGATCAGCGCGGCAAGGCGCGCTTCGGCTTCCAGGTCCAGGTGCAGGACGTGCGAGGTCGGGCTCAGGCGGCCCTTGGCGCTGTGTTCCCAGTGCTGGGCGAGTTCGCGGATTTTCATGATCTTCTCCATCGGTCAGGGAGTACTTGATGTCAGAGGCGCGTGGCGCAGCTAAGTTGCGCCGGCTCGCGCCGCTTGCCTTGGCGGTGGCCGCGTGTGCACTCTTGGGCAGGAGCTGTTTCCTGGACTGGAGAAGGGCTGATGACCGATATCGATGTGCGCTTGCGTGAAGATGTCCACGTGTTGGGAGAGCTGTTGGGTGAAACGATTCGTCAGCAACACGGCGAGGACTTCTTGCGCAAGATCGAAGCCATTCGCCACAGCGCCAAGGCCGACCGCAGCGGCGCCGGCGAGCAATTAAGCAGCACCCTCGGCAGCCTCGAGGATGACGAGCTGCTGCCGGTGGCGCGCGCGTTCAACCAGTTCCTCAACCTGGCCAACATCGCCGAGCAATATCAGTTGATCCACCGCCGCAGCGATCATCAGCCGCCGCCATTCGAAGCGCGGGTCCTGCCTGAACTGCTCGACCGGCTGAAGGCCGAGGGTCACGACGAGCAGGCCCTGGCGCGACAGGTCGGCGCACTGGACATCGAACTGGTGCTCACCGCTCATCCTACCGAAGTGGCGCGCCGCACCCTCATTCAGAAATACGACGCCATCGCCGCGCAACTGGCCGCGCAGGACCACCGCGACCTCACCGAAGCCGAACGCCAGCACGTGCGTGAGCGCTTGCAGCGATTGATTGCCGAAGCCTGGCACACCGAGGAAATCCGCCGCACCCGGCCAACCCCGGTGGATGAGGCCAAGTGGGGCTTTGCGGTCATCGAACATTCGCTCTGGCAGGCCATTCCCAACCACCTGCGCCAGGTCGATGGCGCCCTGCGCGCGGCCACCGGCCAGCGCCTGCCGCTGGATGCCGCGCCCGTGCGCTTCGCCTCGTGGATGGGCGGCGACCGCGACGGCAACCCAAACGTCACCGCGCCCGTGACCCGTGAAGTGCTGCTGCTGGCACGCTGGATGGCGGCGGATCTGTTTCTGCGCGACATCGACGCGCTGGCCGCCGAGCTGTCGATGCAGCAGGCCAGCGCTGCGCTACGTGAACAGGTCGGCGACAGCGTCGAGCCCTACCGCGCGTTGTTGAAGCAACTGCGCGAGCGCCTGCGTGCCACTCGCGCCTGGGCCCAGGCATCGTTGACCCAGCCTCAGCCGCTGGCGGCCGATGTGCTGCTCGACAACCAGGACCTGATCGCCCCGCTGCAGCTCTGCTACCAGTCTTTGCACGCCTGTGGCATGGGCGTGATCGCCGAGGGCCCGTTGCTCGATTGCCTGCGCCGGGCGGTCACCTTCGGCCTGTTCCTGGTGCGCCTGGACGTGCGCCAGGACGCCACCCGCCACCGCGACGCCCTGGCAGAGATCACCCGCTACCTGGGCCTGGGTGACTACGCCGAGTGGGACGAGGCGCAGCGCGTGGCTTTCCTCCAGGCCGAGCTGGACAACCCGCGCCCGCTGTTGCCGGCGCACTTCAGTGCCGAAGACGATACCGCCGAGGTGCTGGCGACCTGCCGCGAAATCGCTGCCGCCCCCGCGGCCTCCCTGGGCTCTTATGTGATTTCCATGGCCGGAGCGGCCTCCGACGTGCTGGCCGTGCAGTTGCTGCTCAAAGAAGCCGGGCTGACCCGGCACATGCGCGTGGTGCCACTGTTCGAGACCCTGGCAGACCTGGACAACGCCGGCCCGGTCATCGAGCAACTGCTGCAATTGCCGAGCTACCGCGCCAGCCTGCAAGGCCCGCAGGAAGTGATGATCGGCTACTCCGACTCGGCCAAGGACGCCGGCACCACGGCAGCGGCCTGGGCGCAGTACCGCGCTCAGGAAAGCCTGGTGGCAATCTGCAAAGCGCATGACGTTGAACTGCTGCTGTTCCATGGTCGCGGCGGTACCGTCGGGCGTGGCGGCGGCCCTGCCCACGCGGCGATCCTCTCGCAGCCACCGGGCTCCGTGGCCGGGCGCTTCCGCACCACCGAGCAGGGCGAAATGATTCGCTTCAAGTTCGGGCTGCCGGGTATCGCCGAACAGAACCTCAACCTCTACCTGGCCGCGGTACTGGAGGCGACCCTGCTGCCGCCGCCATTGCCGGAACCCGCCTGGCGCGAGGTCATGGACCAACTGGCAGCGGATGGCGTGGCGGCCTATCGCGGGGTGGTGCGTGAGCATGCCGATTTCGTCGAGTACTTCCGCCAGTCCACCCCGGAGCAGGAGCTGGGCCGCCTGCCGCTGGGCAGCCGCCCGGCCAAGCGCCGCGCCGGTGGCATTGAAAGCCTGCGGGCGATCCCGTGGATCTTTGGCTGGACCCAGACGCGTCTGATGCTGCCCGCCTGGCTGGGTTGGGAAACGGCGTTGCGCAATGCATTGGCGCGGGGGCAGGGCGATGTGCTGGGGCAGATGCGTGAGCAGTGGCCGTTCTTCCGCACCCGCATCGACATGCTCGAAATGGTCCTGGCCAAGGCCGATGCGCAAATTGCCGAGGCCTACGACCAACGTCTGGTGCAACCCGAACTGCTGCCGCTGGGGATGCATCTGCGCGACCTATTGTCGCAGTCATGCGAGGTGGTGCTGGGCCTGACGGGGCAGTCGGTGCTACTCGCGCACAGCCCTGAAACGCTGGAGTTCATTCGCCTGCGCAACACCTATCTGGACCCGCTGCATCGCTTGCAGGCAGAGCTTCTGGCGCGCACCCGAGGCCGTGAGGCCGCGCTGGACAGCCCATTGGAACAGGCCCTGCTGGTCACCGTGGCGGGGATCGCTGCAGGTTTACGCAACACCGGCTGAAGTAGAGGCGTGGTCATCCAGACCGCTCGGCGCTTTCTGCCAAGCACAGTCGGTCATGGGGTTGCACCGGTCGCAACCCCTGCGGCCTACGGTCGCAAGGGGCATATTCCTGCCACTTTGGGATGCTTGTCTGGCTGACAGGCGCTGTGTATCTTGAGCAGCCTTTTGACCGATTTTCGGTCGAGACCGATTTTCCGGAGTTGGCCCGTTCAGCCGAATCCATTGATTTACATAAAAATTATGAGGAGCACGAGATGCGCGTAATTCTGCTGGGAGCTCCCGGGGCCGGCAAAGGTACTCAGGCAAAATTCATCACCGAAAAGTTCGGTATTCCGCAGATTTCCACCGGCGACATGCTGCGTGCTGCGGTGAAGGCCGGCACCCCGCTGGGCCTGGAACTGAAGAAGGTCATGGACCTTGGTCATCTGGTGTCCGACGAGCTCATCATCAACCTGGTGAAAGAGCGCCTGACCCAACCCGACTGCGCCAACGGTTGCCTGTTCGACGGTTTCCCGCGGACCATCCCGCAAGCCGAAGCCATGAAGGCCTCGGGCGTTGACATCGATCACGTGATCGAAATCGCCGTTGACGACGAAGAGATCGTCGGCCGCGTGATTGGTCGCCGTGTGCACCCTGCGTCAGGGCGTACTTACCACATCCAGTACAACCCGCCGAAAGTCGAAGGCAAAGACGACGTCACCGGTGAAGACCTCATCCAGCGCGAAGACGACAGCGAAGAAACCGTGCGTGAGCGCCTGGCGGTCTACCATGCGCAGACCAAGCCGCTGGTAGCCTTCTACGAAAACCTGTCGGCAGCGAGTGGCAAGCCCAAGTGCAGCCACGTCCCTGGCGTCGGCTCGGTCGAATCGATCACCGCCAAGGTGCTCGCTGTGCTGAACTGATCCACCTGTTGTCTCGCCACGGCCCGCTTGCGGGCCGTTGTCGTTTATACTGCCGCACCTTTTTTTTCCTGCCTGGATACCCCGTTCGATGACCACCTTGCTGGCCCTGGATACCGCCACCGAAGCCTGTTCCGTTGCGCTGCTGCATGAGGGCAAGGTTACCAGCCATCACGAGGTGATTCCCCGCCAGCACGCGCAAAAGCTGCTGCCGATGATCAAGCACCTGCTCGCCGACGCTGGCCTGCCACTGAATGCGCTGGATGCCATCGCCTTTGGTCGCGGGCCTGGTGCGTTCACCGGGGTGCGCATCGCGATCGGCGTGGTCCAGGGCCTGGGCTTTGCCCTCGAGCGCCCGGTATTGCCGGTGTCCAACCTCGCTGCACTGGCCCAGGGCGCGTTGCGCGCGCAGGGCGTACAGCAGGTGGCTGCGGCAATCGATGCGCGCATGGACGAAGTGTATTGGGGTTGTTATCAGGCAGAGGCCGGTGAGATGCGCTTGCTTGGCCAGGAAGCGGTACTGCCGCCCGAACGTGTTGCCCTGCCTGATATCGCTGCCGCGCAGTGGTTTGGGGCCGGTACGGGCTGGGGCTATGCCGAACGCCTGCCAGCAACGGTTGGCACGTTCGATGCGCAACGGCTACCCACCGCGCAAGATGTGTTGGCCTTGGCGGCCTTTGCCTGGGCTCGTGGCGAAGCGGTTGCGGCTGATCAAGCGCAGCCCGTTTACTTGCGCGACAATGTCGCCGTTCCCAAAGCACGCTGAGCGACCCGGCCCGAACATCGTCATGAGGCGTTAAAGGGTCAGCTCTACTGAAATCCGACGTTTAACCGGTGCATCCGTCGGCTAATCACCCCGCGCGATAAACATTCCCTCGTAACTGTGGTCCAGTTATCAGCAGGCAGTACCGCAGGCGTGTCCAGTGCTGCTAGATTGCCACCAATGGTTATGAGTATGTCTTCATGCGCATCAATGGTTTTCCCCAGCCGTCCTACCCGGTCAAGCGCACGCCGCCGCGCAAAGCGCCTGTGGCCGATGATGTCGTGGACGATGCGGAAATCCTCGAAGAGCCTGATCTGGTCGCGCTGGCCAAAGGTCAGCGCCGTGGCGGTCTGCCTGCCCGCCCCCAAGACCTGGTTTTCCCCCGTGCTCGTGACCGGCGTACCGCTTGCGCCCTGGCCAGCTACCTTTCCACTGCCGGGTTCAGCGAGTGGGACATGGATGTGCTTGGGCTCGACCTGTACATCTGACGCATGAGTGCGCCGATCCTGCCATATCACCTGGGCTGCCCGTCATGGCGCGATGATGCCTGGCGCGATTATCTCTACCCCGCCGATGCCCGCCCTAACGACTACCTGGGTCTGTATGCCCAAGTGTTCAACGCGGTCGAGGGCAACACCACGTTCTACGCGCAGCCTCCGCACTCAACCCTTCAGCGCTGGGCGCAGCTCATGCCCGAGACGTTCCGGTTCACTGCAAAATTCCCCCGCGAGGTCAGCCATGAAGGCGACCTGCGTGACAACCTCGAAGCAGCACTGGCCTTCATCCGGCTGATGGCGCCGCTGGGTCAACGCGTCTCACCCTACTGGCTGCAGTTGTCTGCAAGCTTCGGCCCGCAGCGTCTGGCCGAACTGCAATTTTTCTTACGCGAGATCGGCGTACCGGTCGCGGTGGAAGTGCGTCATCAGGCATTTTTTGCTCGGGGTGACGATGAGCGGCAGTTGAACCGCTTGTTGCACGGCCTGAACGTGGAGCGCATCTGCCTCGACCCGCGCGCCCTGTTCAGTTGCACGTCACGTGATCCTGCGGTGCTGCATGCGCAAAGCAAGAAGCCGCGTGTGCCGCTGCGCCCGGCAGCCTTTACCGACGCCCCCCAGGTACGTTTCATCGGCCACCCGCAACTGGCCGAGAACGACCCATTCCTGACCCCTTGGGTGGATAAGGTGGCGAGCTGGATCGAGGCGGGCAAATGCCCTTACGTGTTCTTGCACACGGCCAACAATTATCAGGCTGCGGCGCTGGCCCAGCATTTTCATCAGCGCTTGAGCGAGCGGCTGCCAGGGCTGGCACCGCTGCCGGTGATTCCCCGCGCGCCTGTAGTCGAGCAGCTCGGGCTACTCTGAATCTTTTCCTGTGCTGAGGTGGTGATCATGGATGTGCAAACCCTGCGTGCCGAAACCTTCAAGGCGCTGCACGACCGCGAACGCGCGTTCGTTCTGCCCAACCCGTGGGACGCCGGTTCGGCCAAACTGCTGGCCAGCCTGGGTTTCGAGGCGTTGGCCAGTACCAGCGCCGGGTTGGCATTCAGCCTTGGGCGGCCCGATGCCGAGGGCGCGCTGAGCAGGGATGAAGTGCTGGAGAACGCTGGCAGTATCGTGCAGGCCACAGCCTTGCCGGTGGCTGCCGACCTGGAAAACGGCTTTGGCGATTCGCCCGAAGCGTGCGCGAACACCGTGCTGCGCGCCGCTGCCATGGGGTTGGTGGGCGGCTCCATCGAAGATGCGAGTGGCCGGGTCGATACACCTATCTACGACTTCGCGCTGTCAGTCGAGCGCGTGCGTGCGGCGGTGCAGGCGGCCCGCTCGCTGCCGTTTCCCTTCATCCTCTGCGCGCGCGCGGAAAATCTGCTGCACGATCCCACCCGTTTTGCCGACACGCTCGCGCGTTTGCAGGCCTACGCCGAGGCTGGCGCTGACGTGCTGTATGCGCCCGGGCTGAGCAGTGCCGAGCAGGTGCGCAGCGTGGTGCAGGCCGTGGCGCCCAAGCCGGTGAATGTCTTGATGGGCTCAGCGGGGCTGACGCTGAACGTGCAGCAACTGCAGGACCTCAGCGTGCGGCGCATCAGCGTCGGCTCGTCGTTGGCACGGGCGGCGTTCGGTGCGTTGCAGCGGGCCGCGCTGGAGATACGCGAAGGCCGCTTCAGTTATGGCGAACAGGCGATGCCGTTCTCTCGACTCAATGACCTGTTCCGGCGCTGATCGGCATGCGCGTGGTGACCCTGTTGCTGTTTGGTCTGGCGCTGGTGGTCGGCCAGGCCTGGCACCTGGGCTGGCGACCGCCGACAGCCTGGAATCCCTGGGCGGCGCTGGATGTGAGTCAGCCGCCGAACTGGCTGACGGCCTATAAGCTGTCGCGGCTGCGTGACGACCCGGCACTGTGCCGCGAGGCACTGCAAAGCACCGGTCTGCGTTATCGCCCCCAGGCCGACAGCCCGGCCACGGCCAACTGCCCGCTGCACAATGTGTGGCGGATCGAGGGTGGCCAGGCGCAGCTGAGCAGCAGTTTCATCGCCAGTTGCCCCTTGGCGGTGGCCTACGCCCTGTTCGAGCGCCACGGCCTGCAACCGACGGCGCAGCGGGTGTTCGGGCAGCCGGTGGTGCAGGTCGATCACCTGGGCAGCTTTGCCTGTCGCAACGTGTACCACCGCAAACAAGGCCGGCTCAGCCAGCACGCCACGGCCAACGCCTTGGACATCAGCGGTTTCCGGCTCAAGGACGGGCAGCGCATCACGCTGGCGCGCGACTGGTCGGGTGGGGGGCAGAAGGCGCAGTTTCTGCGCGACGTGCAGCAGGCCGGGTGCACAGCCTTCAGCATGGTGCTGGGGCCTGACTACAACGCGGCGCACGCCAACCACTTTCACCTCGACATGGGCCTGTGGCAGGCCTGCCGCTGATCTCAGGCGTAGGCGCGCAGGTTGTTCAGCACCACCGGACGTGCCCAGTGCAGGTCGAAGGCCAATGCGTGTTCCTGGTCAGCCAGCGCGTGGTCGGGGTAGGGCTCGGCAGCCGGCTCGAGCAGGTCGAGGTCGAACTCGGCAATCGGCAGGTGCAGTGGCCGTGGCGCTGGAGCAGGACCGGCCTCGGCCAGCGGATGGCCCTGGCCCATCACCACCGGGCGCAGCCAGCTGTTGCTCAGGTCCAGGTCGCGCTGCTGGGCGATCAGCTCGGCGGCGTCGAACGGTTCGGCAGCAGGCGGCAACAGCGTGCCGTCGAGCTCGGCCTTGGGCAGGAACAGCGGCTCGGGCGGGTCGACGCTATGATCATCCACCGCGCACTGGCGCTGAGCGTCGATCAGTTGCAGGGCCCGTGCACCGCCCAGGGGCTCGCCGCTGACCGGGTCCTGCTGCACCAGTGACTGGCTGAAGGCATCGACCGGTAGCGCCTGCTGATCCGCCACCGCCTGGGCAAGGAACTCCTGCCAGAGCTGGCTCACGCCGCTCGATGCCTGGGTGTTCTGCGTGCCGTAATGGCCAACAGGCGACAGGTAGGTCAGGCCGATGGGAAGGGTGTCAGTCATGGCGGTGGCGGTCGAGGCGCTCTGGCACAATGGTCGTTACGCTTTTATCGGCACTGGCCGGTGTTTCATTAATTTTTGGATACGCACGTGATGGACGAGCAAGAGCAAAGCACCGCAATTCGGGTCGAGGCGCTGGCTGCCCCGTTTCAGGCCCAGGCCGAGAGGTGGGCGCAACGCCTGGGTCTGCCGCTGGAAGACGACCAGGCGGGGTTCGCCGTGCAGGTGGGCGGCGATGGGCTGCAGGTCCAGCAACTGGGGCCACAGGCCCCGGGGCCGGTACGGGTCGATTTCGTCGAGGGCCAGGCGGCGCACCGGCGTCTGTTCGGTGGCGGGAGTGGGCAGATGATCGCCAAGGCGGTGGGCATCGCCCAAGGCATCAGGCCTACGGTGCTCGATGCCACGGCGGGCCTTGGCAAGGACGCATTCGTCCTGGCCAGCCTGGGCTGCAACATGACCCTGATCGAGCGCCAGCCGTTGATCGCCGCCCTGTTGGAAGACGGCCTGAGCCGTGGCCGCCAGGCGGGCGAGGTGGCACCGATCGTTGAACGCATGCGCCTGCTGACCGGCAACGCCATCGAGCACATGCAGCACTGGCAAGGCGAGGCACCGCAGGTCATCTACCTTGACCCGATGTTCCCGCACCGCGACAAGAGCGCGCTGGTGAAGAAGGAAATGCGCGTGTTTCGCCCGCTGGTGGGCGACGATCAGGATGCTCCGGCGCTGCTGGCGGCGGCGCTGGCGCTGGCCACCCACCGGGTGGTGGTCAAGCGCCCGCGCAAGGCGCCGATCATCGAGGGCGCCAAGCCCAGCCACAGCATCGACGGCAAGTCGAGCCGCTACGACATCTACCCGAAGAAGACCCTCAAAGCCTGAACCGGCGTGCCGAGGCTACTTGCGCGCCAGTAAGGTCGCGCGGCGCGGCGCCGGCAGGCCCTCGACGGTGCGCGTCGGGTCGTTCGGATCGAGGAAGTCGCCGAGTGACTGATAGCGCATCCACTCGGTGCTGCGCTGCTCCTCGATGCTGGTGACACTGATGTCCACGCAACGCACATCAGTGAAACCGGCCCGGCGCAGCCAGCGCTCCAGGGCCGGCACCGAGGGCAGGAACCACACATTGCGCATTTGCGCATAGCGGTCTTCGGGCACCAGCACCTGATGTTCATCGCCTTCGATCACCAGGGTTTCCAGCACCAGCTCACCGCCTTTGACCAGGCAGTCTTTCAGCGCCAGCAGGTGCTCGACAGGGGAGCGCCGGTGATAGAAGACGCCCATGGAAAACACCGTGTCGAAGCCTTCGAGCTGGGCCGGCAGCTCCTCCAGGGCGAACGGCAGGTGCCAGGCGGCGTGCTCGGGCAAGTAGCGCTGCACGGCCTGGAACTGGCAGAAGAACAGCCAGTTGGGGTCAACCCCGATCACCATCTCAGCCCCGGCGCCGAGCATGCGCCATTGGTAGTAACCGTTGCCGCAACCGACATCCAGCACGCGCTTGCCCTGCAGGTTCAGGTGCGGGGCGATGCGCGCCCATTTCCAGTCCGAACGCCACTCGGTATCGATGTGCACGCCGAACAACTCGAACGGCCCCTTGCGCCATGGCGACAGCCCCATCAGCGCGCTGCGCATCTGCGCGCGGGTGGCATCGTCACAGGCGCAGTCAAGGCGCAGGCCGGCGCGCAGGTCGATCTCGGTCGCCTGCACATCCGGCAAGGCGGCCAACGCATCGCGCCAGCGCTCGAGGTCGCCATGGCCCTTGCTCATCTTGGTGTCGAGTTGCGCTTGCAGGCCTTGGGACCAGCGCGCCAGTGGGGTGCCAGCCAGACGCTGGACGAGGGGGGACAGATCGATCATGGCAGGGCTATCAAGGAGGCAAAGTTAAGGCACTGGAACCACGGCACGACCTTGGAGAAGCCCGCAGCGCGCAAGCGCTCGGTGTGCGTGTCCAGCGTGTCGGGTTTCATCACGTGTTCGATGGCGCTGCGTTTCTGGGCGATTTCCAGTTCGCTGTAGCCGTTGGCGCGCTTGAAGTCCAGGTGCAGGTCGTTGAGCAACTGCTGCGCATGGGTATCGGCCATCAGCAGTTTCTCGGAAAGAATCAACGCGCCACCGGGCAGCAAGGCCTGACGAATCCGCGTGAGCAACCCCAGGCGCTGTTCGGGCGCGATGAACTGCAGGGTGAAGTTCATGGCCACCACCGAGGCCTGTTGCAAGGGCAGCTCGAGGATGTCGGCCTCGAGCACCTGCACCGGCAACAGTTCCTGGAACATCGAGTCCTGGGCGGTCAGGTACTGCCGGCAGCGCTCGACCATGGCTGCAGAGTTGTCCACCGCGATGACCCGGCAACCCTCTGTGCGCACATGGCGACGCACGGCCTGGCTGACCGCACCCAGTGAGGCGCCCAGGTCATACAGCGCACTGTCGGGCTGCGCAAAGCGCGCTGCGAGCACGCCGAGGTTCTCGACGATGGTCGGGTAGCCGGGCACCGAGCGCTTGATCATGTCAGGAAAGACCTGCACCACGTCTTCGTTGAAGACGAAGTCAGGGACCTGCTCCAGGGGTTTGGCGAAAAGGCGGTCTGCAGGATGGGTCACTACGGGCTCGGACAGATAAGAAAAGGGCGCATTCTAACCAAAGTAACTACCGCCTGTACGGCTCGATGCACATTGATCGATGGGATGCTCAGTCCAATTGCGTCCGACAGTGCCTGGCTCAGCACTCAGTAACCCACCTTGCCTGGGTATGAAGTGGAAAGGTCGGGCGATTGTTTCAGCTCAAACCTGCCGCGCTCTGCCGAGTGTTTCGCGGTTTGTTCTACAGGCAGTAAGTAGACCCCTGTCAGACTTTCCCTCTCTCAGTTTTCCCGCAACATAGAGCGCGCTTTTCACAACGCTGTGAGGCATATCCCTGAGTCTCGCATCTGTCTCGATTCTATACATTTTGCACTCTGCTGTTGCTTTTGATAACAGAAGCACGTTGATGGAGAAGTGCAATGGAAAAACTAAGAGCGCCTGATATCCAGCGTCAGTCGGAGGGGCGAACATTTGAACAGCTGAATGAAGAGGAACGGGCAGAAATTATTCCGTCTCAAATTTTCGACTTCAAGAGTGAAGCGCCGGCTTTCATTTTCAGCAAGGAAAATCTGGTTCAGATAAGAAACTATACTCGCGCGGTCTGGCGGTTACCACCAGACCGTATGTCGCTAGAGGCGTCTGCCAACTTCGATATATTGAAGCTCAATATCGAGGATATATCAGTATTTCACGAAAATCTTCGCAAGCATGCTGCCTCATGGAGAGCTATCGAGTCGAGCTGCAAACGGATGGGCAGCGATCTGCAGGTATTTGCCGAAAATTTTTTGGCGGAAGGCAATGACTTTGTTCGCCACCTGAATGAACATCCCGCGCTGAAGATAAGTTTTAGTGAGGCGGGCGATTGGGCTCGCTCGGCACTCCCATTGTCGACGTCAGAGTCTACGACTTTTCAGGCGGGCGTTGAGCTTTACATCGGCCATATTAAAAAGGAGATTACCGATAAGCTGGAAGCAATCCGCGCGGTGAAAGCGCTGATCGAGTCTTTTGAAGAGGTCATTCCGAAAAATCTGCAGCCGATGGCGGACGGGCTCGCTGACTCGCTCAGGAAACACAATCCAAGCGGAAGAATCGCCGGTCTGGGAGCACTTCTGGATGAACTGGATACAGCGATCAAAGACTCGGCGGCGCGTTACTCACAACTCGTGGGGTTCGCGTTCACAGGTTTGGTATTCGGCCCTGCGGGTTTGATCATTACAGGTGGGATTTTCGGCTCCAAAGCGGAAGCAGAACGCGCTGAAAAGAACAAACTGATCAAAGAGCGTGAACGTGTCGCTGCGGAGCGAGCATCGTTGGCTGATGAGCTTGGTAGCTTTGAGCATTTACAAGGCGAGATTCTTGATATTCGTTTCAGACTTGTCGACGTTATTACCGCCGTCAAACATCTCGAGGATGTCTGGATTTTACTTGAGGCCTATGCGAAGACATCGCTGAATAACGCGAGTACTGTGACTACCCGAGCCCAATTGATGCACTTTGTAATCACCTTTCAACGTATCGTAAGACCCTGGAAATCCATTTTGAAGATTTCTCAGCAACTGTCGTTGCTCTTCAATGTAATAGCAGAATCTGACTGATAAGGATTTAATTATGACAGCTCACTACAGTGCCCTCCCTGCACCTGACGTCAAAGCGCTGCTGGGAATTGAAAAAGCCGCGTACAAGATCAGCTATAGCGAAACGCATCTGCTCTTGTCAGCGGTCCAGGAGCGGCTGAAATCACTCAGTACGTTGATCGTCAGTGGCAATCAGGCATTGCGACGTTCCAATGCAGCAGCCCTGGTGCTTCTCGACAATGACCTGGAAGAACCTCAGGACGATGCCTTGGTGTTCTATGAAGAGCAATTGGTTCGCCTGCGTACCGATCTGAGTGAACAGGTGCTCCCTGTCATGCAGAGTATTCAGGCAGTCACTGCCTATGCCGATCTCGATTTGACTTCGCTGAAACAAGAGTCGCAGTCTCAAACTGCTCAACACGCCGAAAACGTCGCCAGGGCCGAGGAAACGCTCAAAAAACGTGAAATCGTTCTGGCGGAGACTGAGAGCAGCTTGGCTTTGCTGACTGCACCATCTGTCAGCTCATTATTGAAACATATCCTTCCGACGGACGAAGAGCTGGAAATCATCCTCAAGACGCTGAAGAACCCGATGGTTACCTCAGAACTGTTGAAAGCCGCCGTCAGCAAGCTCAACAAGCACGTTGAGCTTTTCGAGCGAGGACGTGAGCTCACCAAGCTGCTTGATGTGTCCAAGCAGATGCGAAAGTCGATCGAGCAGGACCGGGAAGTCCTCAAGCGACTGCTCGATCATGCACAAAGGTCCTCTGAGCAGGTCCAGCAATATGATCGTGCCGAGGCATTACTGGCGCTGCGCGGGCAATGGTTGAGCCAGATGGACATCTTCTCGGCGCAGTGGCGTGCGCTGCAAGCCGCAGCGGCAGATGCGGTGGATTCAAGAACAGTCTTCAGTGCGCTTAGCGCCTGCCGTGGCTATCTACTGAGCGTGCGTAGGCAATTCGAAGCCGTTTGAGCCGCCAGTGCTGCCGCAGATACAGGCACATACCTGATTGTCTGCGGCAGGTCCGGCCTGAGGGACTTCAGTCAGTGTTGGCCAACGCGACAGTGCTAGCCGTTAAAACAGCACCTTGGCAACATCTTCATAACGCCGCGCGAAGTGGACCGTTATTCCCTTACGCAAGTAATCCGGCAATTCCTCGAAATCTCCGCGGTTCGCCTCGGGCAGAATCAGCTCGAAGATCTTCTGCCGGCGCGCCGCAATCACCTTTTCGCGTACGCCACCAATTGGCAGGACCTGGCCTGTGAGCGTCAGCTCGCCGGTCATCGCCACGCCTTTTTTCGGTGCCTGATCGCGTGCCAGCGACAGCAGCGCACTGGCCATCGTCACACCCGCGCTCGGGCCGTCCTTGGGCGTTGCCCCTTCGGGGACGTGCACATGGATGAACGCTTCGTCGAAGAACGTCGGGTCGCCGCCAAACTGCTTGAGGTTGGAACTGACATAGCTCAGCGCGATGTCAGCCGACTCCTTCATCACATCCCCCAGCTTGCCGGTGAGCTTGAAGCCGCGGTTGAGGGTATGAATGCGCGTGGCCTCGATGGGCAGCGTGGCGCCGCCCATGCTGGTCCAGGCAAGGCCGGTGATGATGCCCTTGCCCGACAGCACCTGCTCGCTGCGGAACACCGCCACCCCCAGCGCGGGCTCAAGGTCTTTCGGGCCGATCTTGAGTTTTGCTTCGGGGTCTTCCAGCAGCTTGAGCACCGATTTACGCACCAGCTTGCCCAGTTGTTTCTCCAGCTGGCGTACGCCGGCTTCGCGGGCGTAGCCCTCGATCACCAGGCGCAGCGCGTTGTCGCTGATGCTCAGGCTGGTCTTGGCCACGCCGGCCTTGGCCAGTTGCTTGGGCCACAGGTGACGCTTGGCGATGGCGAGTTTTTCTTCGGTGATGTAGCCCGACAGGCGAATCACTTCCATGCGGTCCAGCAGCGGCCCCGGGATCGAGTCCAGCGTGTTCGCGGTACAGATGAACAGCACTTTGGACAGGTCCAGGCGCAGGTCGAGGTAGTGGTCGAGGAAGTCGACGTTCTGCTCGGGATCAAGGGTTTCCAGCAGCGCCGAGGCCGGGTCGCCCTGGTAGCTCTGGCCCATCTTGTCGATCTCATCGAGCATGATCACCGGGTTCATCACTTCGACGTCTTTGAGCGCCTGCACCAGCTTGCCAGGCTGGGCGCCGATGTACGTGCGGCGGTGCCCCTTGATCTCGGCCTCGTCGCGCATGCCGCCCAGGCTGAAGCGGTAGAACGGCCGGCCCAGAGATTCGGCAATGGACTTGCCGACACTGGTCTTGCCCACCCCCGGCGGGCCCACCAGCAGCACGATGGAGCCGCTGATCTCGCCTTTCCAGGCACCGACCGCGAGGAATTCCAGGATACGTTCCTTGATGTCATCGAGGCCGGCATGGTGCTGGTCGAGCACCTTGCGTGCGTGCTTGAGGTCGAGCTTGTCCTTGCCGTACACGCCCCATGGCAGGGCGCTGGCCCAGTCGAGGTAGTTGCGGGTCACGGCGTATTCGGGCGAGCCGGTTTCGAGTATCGCCAGCTTGTCCATTTCCTCGTCGATGCGCTTTTGCGCCTGCTCCGGCAGGGTCTTGCCTTCCAGGCGCTGCTTGAACTGTTCGAGATCGGCGCTGCGATCGTCCTTGCTCAGCCCCAGCTCCTGCTGGATGACCTTGAGCTGTTCCTTGAGGAAGAACTGCCGTTGGTGCTCGCCGACCTGGCGGTTGACCTCGGCGGAAATCTCGTTCTGCAGGCGCGCGACTTCGACTTCCTTGCGCAGCATCGGCAGCACTTTTTCCATGCGCTTGAGCATCGGCACGCAGTCGAGCACTTCCTGCAGCTGGCTGCCGGTGGCGGAGGTGAGGGCGGCGGCGAAGTCGGTCAGCGGGGAGGGGTCGTTGGGGCTGAAGCGGTTGAGGTAGTTCTTCAGCTCTTCGCTGTACAGCGGGTTGAGCGGCAGCAGTTCCTTGATCGCGTTGATCAGGGCCATGCCATAGGCCTTGACCTCATCGGTAGGCTCGGACAACTGGCGCGGGTATTCCACTTCCACCAGGTACGGTGGGCGGTGGTGCTTGAGCCAGGTGCGGATGCGCACGCGGGTCAGGCCCTGGGCGACGAACTGCAGCTTGCCGTTCTCGCGGGTGGCGTGGTGGACCTTGACCAGGGTGCCGTACTCGGGCAACGCCTTGGTATCGAAGTGGCGATGGTCCTCGGCCGGGGTGTCCATGAAGAACAGCGCCAGCGAGTGGTGCGGGGTCTTCTCGACCAGGTCGAGGGTTTCCGCCCAGGGTTCTTCGTTGACGATGACTGGCAAGACCTGCGCCGGGAAGAACGGACGGTTGTGAATGGGGATGACGTAGACCTTGTCGGGCAACTGCTGGCCGGGCAAGGCCAGGTAGCGGCCGGTGTCTTTGTCGGCTTCGATGTGCTCGACTTCGCTGCTTTCGTCGTGCGCGTCCGGATGATCCTGCTGGTCGCTCATGGGGCACCTGCGTGATGGGCAATGGTGCTTAGATGGGGCGCAGGGGAAGTGGTTTCAATGGACCGCGGCGGGGAAGGGGCTGGCCCACGCCGCGCGCTGGGCGCGCGGGTTGGCAGGTGCGCCCCGGAGCCGGGGCGCGGTGGGTCAGTTGGGCAGTTTGTAAGCGATGATGTAATCGCCCATCCTGGTGCCGAGCGAGCCATGACCGCCGGCAGTGATCAGCACGTACTGCTGGCCGTCCTTGCCGGTGTAGGTCATCGGTGTGGCCTGGCCACCGGCCGGCAGACGACCTTTCCACAGCTCCTTGCCGTTATTCACGTCATAGGCGCGCAGGTACTGGTCCAGCGTGCCGCTGAGGAAGCCGACGCCGCCAGCGGTGACGATCGAGCCGCCCATGCTCGGCACACCGACCGGCAGGCCGATCGGTACCGGGGTGCTGTCACGGGTGGTGCCGTTCTTGTGCTTCCACACCACTTTGTGGGTGAACAGGTCGATGGCGGCCACATAGCCCCAGGCCGGTGCCTGGCACGGCAGGCCGAGCGGCGAGAGGAACGGGTGCATGATCACGGCATACGGCGCGCCGGTATTGGGTTGCACGCCGCTGGTTTCGCTTTCGCGCTTGCTGTCGGCATCGACCTCGGCGCGCGGCACCATCTTCGACACGAAGGCCATGTAGTTGGGCGAGGTGAACAGCAACTGGCGCGCCGGATCGATCGACACACCGCCCCAGTTGAATACGCCGACGTTACCCGGATAGATCAGCGAGCCCTGCTCGGACGGCGGGGTGTACTGGCCCTCGTAGCGCAAGCTGCGGAACTGGATGCGACACATCAGCTGGTCGAACGGGGTGGCGCCCCACATGGCTTCTTCGGTCAGCTCGGGGCCGAGCAGATTGAGGTCCGAGCGGGCCTGGGTCGGTGCGGTGTGGTCACCCTTGACCGCGCCCTGTGGCACCGGGATCTCGCGGATCGGCACGATGGGCGTGCCGTCGCGGCGATCCAGCACGTACAGGCTGCCCTGCTTGCTCGGCACGATCACCGCAGGCTTGACGCCCTCGTCGGTCTTCAGGTGGGTCAGGGTCGGCTGGCTGCCCAGGTCCATGTCCCACAGGTCGTGGTGGGTGAACTGGTAGTTCCAGCGTACTTTGCCGGTGGCCAGGTCCAGCGCGACGATGCCGGCGCTGTACTTCTCGGCACCTGGGGTGCGGTCGGCGCCCCACTGGTCAGGGGTCTGGTTGCCCAGCGGCAGGTAGACCATGCCCAGCGACTCGTCGACGCTGGCCAGTGACCACATGTTGGCGGAGTTGCGGCTGTACGTCTGGCCGTCCGCCAGGGGCTTGGTGTCTTCTGGGCGGTTGCTGTCCCAGTTCCACACCAGGCGACCGTCGTGCACGTCATAGGCGCGAATCACGCCGGACGGCTCGTTGGTCGACTCGTTGTCGGTGACATGGCCGCCGATGATCACCAGGTCGCGGGTCACGGCGACCGGGGAAGTGGAGTAGTAGCCGCCGGCGGTGAACGGACCCATGCCGCGGGAGAGGTCGACCGCGCCCTGGTTGGCGAAGCCTTCGCAGACCTTGCCGGTGTCGGCGTTGATGGCAATCAGGCGCGCGTCGGCAGTCGGCAGGTACAGGCGACGTGGACAGGCCTGGGCCACCACTTTGCCGGCGTCGGAGATTCTCGGCGCAGGGCTGCCATCACGGCTGACGTACTGGTTCTCATCAAAGTACGACACGCCGCGGCAGGTCATGTGGGCAAAGCCCTTGAACGACTTCGTCGGGCTGGTGATCTGCGGGTCGAAACGCCAGATTTCCGCTCCGGTATCCGGGTTCAGTGCCAACACCTTGCTGTGCGCGGTGCAGGCATAGAGCATGCCGTTGGCCTTGAGCGGGGTGTTCTCGTTGGTCAGCTCGACCGGGTCGTCGCCACTGGGCAGGTCGCCCGTCTGGATGCGCCAGGCTTCTTCGAGGCCGTGTACGTTCTGCGCGGTGATCTGGCGCAGCGGCGAGTAGCGGTCGCCGAATTCGGTACGCCCATAGGCCTGCCAGTCACCCTCGGGCATG
The DNA here is from genome assembly GCF_032058845.1 of Pseudomonas sp. Lineage (GTDB taxonomy): Bacteria > Pseudomonadota > Gammaproteobacteria > Pseudomonadales > Pseudomonadaceae > Aquipseudomonas. Next base: position 25,122 of record NZ_DAMCCR010000010.1, read on the forward strand.
GCCGGTGCAGCGCTGGCCATCTCACTGCTGTCGCGGCCCAGTTCGCCGCGGATTTCACCCAGATGGGTGAACTGGCTGGCCACGGCGCAAGCACCGGAGGCAATGACGGCGACGCTCAGCAGGGCGGTATTGGCAACGGCCGCCGAGCCGATCAGCGGGCGGCGTGCCCACGGCAGCAACAGCACCACGCCAAGGGCGAACCACAGCGACAGGCGCGGCACCAGTTGCCACCAGTCCAGGCCGACTTCCAGCAGCGCCCAGACCGTGCTGCCCAGCAGCATCAGGCCGTACAGGCCCAGGCCCAGACGCCGGCGCGCCAGCAACAGGATGCCCGACAGCACCAGGGCGGCCCCGGCGATCAGGTAGTACCACGAGCCGTGGGCCGAGATCAGTTGCAGACCTCCGACCACCAGGCCCAGGCCCATCATCAGCAGCAGCACGCCCATCAGCCGAGGTAGCCAGGGCGAGGCGTGTTTGGCACTGTCAGTGCTCATTGCAGGTTCTCCGTCATGTCAAAGTTGAAAGGGTTCAAAAGCTGCTCTGCAGTTTCAGGCCGGCCACCAGTGCGTCGTCGACCTGGCTGACCCCGCCCGGGTGGCGGATGTACTGCAGGTTGGGGCGCACGGTGAGCCAGTTGGCCAAGTGAATGCCGTAATAGAGCTCAGCGCTGTACTCGGTGTCTTGCACCGGCAGGAAGCCTGGGTTCTGGTAGTCGTCGATGGCGCTCGCCTGATTGGCCAGGCGGGCGTTCTTGCGATAGGCGGGGTTGACGTGCACGCCGGCGACGGCGAAGCCGACGTCGTCCTTGGGGCGCGCATCGAAGGGGCCTCGGTACACCAGGCCAGCTTGCAGATAGTGGTCAATGGCGTTGGTCTTCTTGTCGTGCAGCGTGGCATTGGCGAACAGAGTCAAGCCGCGAGATCGATCGCTGGCCTGCGCGCTCACTTGCTGCTGCACGCCCAACCACAGGCCATGCTTGCTGGCACTGCTGCGGTAGGCGGCGCCACTGAGTGCGGCGGGCTGTACGTGTTCATCCTTGAGCACATCCTTGGCGCTGGCACTGCTGTAGTAATAGCCGGCGCGGTATTCCCCCTTAAGCCCATTGACCATCGGGCTCCACACCAGTTCGATGGGCATCACTGCGCCTTGCGTGCCGCTGCCACTGAGCTTGAAGCCGTTGCCGGTTTCCAGGTTCGAGGGGTTCTGCTCGAACACCCCGACCTGGGCATACAGCGTGTCGTTCAGGTGATAACGCACGCGCAGCGCCCATTGGCTCACCGGCCAGTTGTACCAGATGCCGCCCACCCAGTTGCCGACCTGCGAGCCGCAGAACGCCAGGTTCTGGAAGTCGCAGGGGAAGCTGTTGAAGTCTTCGCCTTCACCGAAACGGCCGAATTTCAGGTCAAGGGCGCCATCGAGGTACTGCTGGCGAATCCACAGTTGGGTCAGGCGCCAGGTCTGGCCGCGTCCCCACACTTCCTGAGCGGAGGTGAAGCCGCCGACCCGTGGGTCGTTGATGCGGTCATTGCTGATGTTCTGACCGCTGCGCTCGGTGACGGTGAACTGCACGTCGGTGGCGTGCCAGCCGAGGATCTTTTCCAGGTCCAGGTGGCTGCCAAAGGTGAACTGGTCGCTGTAGCGCGCGGTGCGATCGTGGTCGTAGCCACCGTGCAGGTTGCTGCCCATCTCGCCGGTGTAGCCGAGGGTGAAGTCATAACCTTGCGCTTGCAGCGCGCTGCGCGTGCCGTTCCAGTCGCCGAGCATCCAGAGGGCGTCGCTGCTGAACGCCGACTGCCCGTTGGCGGCGGGCGCAAGGCCGGCAAGCAAGGCGGCAAGCGCGACGGGTACAGTGAAAGGGCGAGACACGGTGCTCGAAAGGTAGCGCTGTCTTGTCATGATCAGAACGAATGCCAAAAGCATCGAGGGTGGCGGCCACCGTCGATGGAAACAGGGGGTGTGGGGGCTGAAGCGGTTCAGCGAGGCGGCGAGGATATAGAGGTATGTGCGGAAAAAAAAGACAAAATGTCGCAGGGGTCTGTTGCGCTGCCGGTAACAGTGAGGGTATAGGGGCCGGCCCTGTTGACCGGCGCCATTGCAGTCAGGTGAGCGCCACCGCTGCTGGCCCGAGCCAGAGCGGCATCAGGCTGGGGCCAGCCTCATCGGCAGTGCGCTTGGCTCAGAACGTCGTGCGCAAGCCCACCTCGACGCTGCGCCCCGGTGCCGGGGCGATGTCGCGCAGGATCGAACTGGCATAACGCACGGTTTCATTGGTCAGGTTCTCGCCGCGCACGAACGCCAGCCATTGACTGTCGCCGATGTCGAAGCGATAGCCCATGCTGGCACCCAGCGTTGTGTAGCCCGAGGTGTGGGATTCATTGCTGGGCGTGCGCCGCTGGGCCGCGGCGTGCTGCACATCGACCCGCGCTTGCCAGCGGTCCTGTTCCCAGAGCAGTCCGCTGTTCAGGCGCAGCGGGGCGATACGCGGTAGAGGCTGGCCGTTGTCGAGGTTCTTGGCGCGGGTGTAGTCGCCGGAAAGCTCCAGGGCAAAGCGGCCGTAGCGGTTCTCCAGCAATTGCCAGCGGTCCTGGGCCTCGAGGCCGTAGAAGCGTGCCCGCACGCCCTGGTACAGGTACTCCGGGATACCGCCGTGGTCATGATCGTGGTCGTGATCATGCTCTGCTTCGTCATCGCCATGGTCGTGGCCTTCGCGCAGGTTGCCGCTGCCGATCAGGCCGATGTAGTTGCGAAAGTGGCTGTAGAACACACCGACACTGCCTTTGTGCGTGCCGTTGTCGAAACGCAGGGCAAGGTCGGCCGATGCAGCCTTTTCCTTGCTCAGCCCGGCATTACCCACTTCATAGGCACCCGTGGCGACGTGGGCGCCGTCGGCATACAGCTCGTAGAACGTCGGCGCGCGTTCGGTGTAGCCGAGGTTGGCGGCCAGCGCCCAGACCGGGTCGAGCTGGTATACCGCACCTGACGACAGGCTCACGGCATTGAACTGGCGGGTACTGCCGAGGTTGGCGAAGGTCTCGTTGCCTTTGCCATCGGGCTCGACGCGGGTGTGGTCCAGGCGTGCGCCGAGGCTCAGGTCCAGGCGCTCGGTGGCTTTCCACTGTTCGAGCATGAACAGCGCCAGGGTGTCGGTATCGGTGTGCGGCACGAAGGCTTCTTCACCGAGGGCCGAGAACTCATTACGGCTGACCTGCGCACCAATGACCCCTTCGACGGGCCCGAGCGGCTGATGCCTGGCCTCGACACGGGCCTCGTAGCCCTTGTTCTTGAACGTGGTATGCACTTCGCCGCTTTCGATTTCGCGGTGCTGGTAGTCGGTGTAGCCGGCGTCGAGCTTGACCGAGGTGAAAGGGCCTTCGAGGTCGCGCAGTTCCGAGGCGAAGGCGTAGTGGTCCTGTTGCATGTCCAGGCGCACGCCGGGTTCAGCCACCGAGCCGTAGTTACTGTCGTAGCGGCTATAGGACAGGCCGCTGTACCCATGCTCCCAGTTGTACGAACCGCCGATGGCGCCGCCGTCCTGGCGGCCATCGCTGTTTTCCAGGCGACCGTGGCTGCCGGGGTCATCGGCCTCGCGTACCTTGCTGCTGCGCGCGTAACCGGGGATGCGCAGGTCGTTGAACTGGCGGCTGTTGGCGTCCAGGTGCAGGGCGAAGGTGCCATCGCCGGCTTCCAGTTTGCCAGCGCTGCTGCGGGTGGTATCGGCGCCGCCATAGCGCAGTTCGCCACCGCCGTGCAGGCCGTCGATGGGCGCGTCCGGGATGCGGTTGTCGAAGGTATTGACCACCCCGCCGATGGCGTTGCCGCCGTACAGCAGCGCGGCAGGCCCACGGACGATTTCGATGCGCTCGACACTGTTGGGGTCGAGCGGCACGGCGTGGTCATACGACAGCGATGAAGCGTCCAACGCACCGACGCCGTTACGCAGGATACGAATGCGATCGCCGTCCAGGCCACGAATCACCGGGCGGCTGGCCCCGGGCCCGAACCAGGTCGAGGCCACCCCGGGTTGGCCGTTGAGGGTTTCTCCCAGGCTGGAATGCTGGTGCTGGAGCAGGTCATCGCCCTCGAGCACCGTGCTCGGTGCGGCGAGTTGCGCAGCGCCGAGCGGGTTGGCGGTAATGACCTGGGTGGGCAGTTCCACGGCGTGGCTTGAGAGCGAGGCCAGGCACAGGGCGGCAGCCAGGGGCGAGAGGGTAGAGGGAGAGCGGCGCATGAGCGATGACGTTCCTTGGCAAAGAGCGATAACGTTACAATATAACGTTGCCATTGCAGCATGAGTACGTGTCATCTGGCCAGCAGTTTTTTCTCTGTGGCAGGCCGTGTGCTAAACCCGTAGGGAAGAGCGTCGCAGCGCATCGAGGTGTGAATCCACCTCGGCGCACGCCAGGCGTGTACAGTGCGCCCTTTTCCCATCGGAGCTGCCCATGAGCCTGCCTGAACACAACGTCCTGCACGGCAAGACCCTCGAACAGATCCTCACTGAGCTGGTCGGCCACTACCAATGGTCCGGCTTGGCCGAGCGCGTCGACGTGCGTTGTTTCAAGAGCGAGCCGAGCATCAAGTCGAGCCTGACCTTCCTGCGCAAGACGCCGTGGGCGCGAACCAAGGTCGAACAGCTGTACGTCGCCCTGCAGCGCGGTCGTTGAGGGTGCGTCACCCCTGGCTGTCGGTGGCCGCTGCGCTCGGCTGGAGCGGCCTTGCCGTGCAGGTCTGGCTGGTGCTGCTGGCCCGCTGGCAGGCCGATGCCAGCCTGATGGGCGGGCTGGTGAGTGTGTTCACCTATTTCACGGTGCTCACCAACACCCTGGTGGCCACGGTGCTCAGCTATGCCGCCTGGGGGCAGGCGGGTGCGGTGCGGCGCTGGTTTCTCTCACCGGCGTTCACCACCGCAGTGGGCGTCAGCATCGTGCTGGTGGCGATGGTCTACACCCTGCTGCTGCGCAACCTGTGGCAGCCCGAGGGCTGGCAGTGGCTGGCAGACGTGCTGCTGCACAACGTGATGCCGCTGTTGTTCGTGGTGTACTGGTGGCGTGTGGTGCCCAAGGGCTGCCTGCGGCTGTGGCACCTGCTGCCATGGAGCCTGTACCCGGCGGGGTACTTCGCCTATGCACTGTGGCGCGGCTTCGAGATCGGCATGTATCCGTATCCGTTCATCGATGTGGCCAAGCTCGGCTATGCGCAGGTCATGCTCAATGCCCTGGCAGTCCTGGCCGGCTTCTGGGTTACCGGCCTGGTCTTCATTGCGCTGGACCGCTGGCGGGGCGCCCGCGCAACGGCGCCGCGCTGAGCGGCTCAGTCCTCGTCAGGCGTGTCATCGGCGCGCCAGTAGGCGACCGCTTTCAGGGCCTGCTCGGCTACGCCTTTTTCCAGCAGCAGGCCTTTGATGTCGCGGCTCAGCCGCTTTTCCAGGGCCACCCAACTGTACAGGCTGCCAGCCGGTAGGCTGAGCCTGCGGACCTGCTCCAGCAGGTCGTCTTCATGGCGCAATACCCAGGTGACCTCAACCTCGGCATCGCTCGCCAGAGGCTGCTGTTCGCGCGCGTCTTCCACCTGTATGAGCACCACGGCCCGGCGCCCGGCGGGCAGTTCCTGCAAGCGCCGGGCGATGGCCGGGATGGCGGTTTCGTCGCCGATCAGCAGGTAGCTGTCAAACGCGTCGGTGACCACCAGCGAAGCCCGCGGGCCGGCGATGTGCAGGGTTTGCCCGACCGCCGCCTGGGCGGCCCATGTGGACGCAGGGCCGTCGCCATGCAGCACGAAATCGATGTCCAACTCCAACGCCCCGAGGTCGATGCGCCGCGGCGTGTATTCGCGCATCACGGGGCGGGCACTGGCGTCACGGCTCATCTCCCCGGCCTCCAGCGCCGCCTGTTGCTGGGCGTCGGCGGCGAACAGGAGCTTGACGTGATCGTCGCTGCCCAGGCTGGTGAAGCCTTCCAGCGCCGCGCCACCGAGGGTGATGCGGCGCATACGCGGGGTCAGGTCGGTGACCCGCAGAACCTGCAGGGCACGTTGACGGAGGGGATGGTTGACGCGGTAGCTGGTGTCGTTCATGGGGTGTTTCCTTCGCAGAGGGGGCACGGCCGCTCCGGCGTTCGCAGGCGCCTTGAGCAAGGGGCTTGCGCATCGACAGGTTTGCCGGCGTGCGATAACGCTTGAGAGCTTACTCAAGCGCCATCCGAAGACCAATCTTGAATGCGCCTCGTTCTCATCAACTAAATCGATGGATTGCCGGTGACCCCCGCCACGGCCGGCGGCTGCGCACCACTGTCGACCGTCCCCGGCGCCTTGCACTCGGTGGCGCTGCCCGGCTCCAGGTACGGCATCAGAATCGGCGCCATGCCCTTGAGCACCTGTACCGGCAGCGCCGAGGTAAAGGTGAAGGCTTCTGCCGAACGGCCCGGGACGAAGGCGGTGAGGGTGCCGAAGTGATGCTCGCCGAGGAAGAACACGAAGGTGGCGGTGCGGTTCAGCGAGCGTGAGCCGATCAGCCGGCCGCCGGCGCCGAAGCTTTCGATCCGGTTGTCGCCGGTGCCGGTCTTGCCGCCCATCACCAGCGGAGTGCCATCGCGCAGGACGAAACTGCCAGCGATGCGCCGCGCGGTGCCAGCGTCGACCACTTGCGACATCGCACCTTTCAGTGCGCGCGCCACCTCGACGGGCAAGATGCGCTGGCCGCGGTCCGGGTCGCTGACCAGTTTCACTTCGTAGGGCGTGTCGGCCGCCAGGTGCAGGGTGTCGATGCGCAAGGTCGGCAGGCGCACGCCATCGTTCTGGATGATGCCGACCAGCTCCGACAGCGCCGCGGGGCGATCACCCGAACTGCCGATGGCGGTGGCCAGCGACGGCACCAGGTGATCGAACGGGTAGCCCACGCGTTTCCAGCGCTGATGGATGTCGAGGAATGCTTCGATCTCGACCATGGTGCGGATGCGGCTGTCACGCGCGCCCTGGTGACGGCTCTTGAACAGCCAGCTGTACACCTCCTGGCGCTCGAAACGACTGGCGTTGATCGCTTCGCGCTGGGTGGCGCTGGGGTTCTTCAGCAGGTAGCCGAGCAGCCACAGGTCCAAGGGATGGACCTTGGCGATATAGCCTTGGTCAGGCAGGTCGTACTTGCCCGGACCATAGGCGGTGTACATCTCGACCAGACGGCTGTCACTCAGCTTGGCCAGTACGGCCTTGTTGTCCTGGCTATGGGCGCGCACGAAGGCGTTGAAGGTTTCCTGGCGGGCTTCGGGGAACAGGTAGCGGTGCACTGCGGCAAGCCGTTGCGGCGTGGTGCGCAGGCTGTCGAGGAAGGTGTCCAGGCGCTGCTGGGAGGTTTTGCGCTGGTACTTTTTCCAGAAGCGCATCAGGTAGTTGGTGCCCTCACGGTCGGCGAAACGCGCCAGGTATTCCTGGCGGCGTGGGTCGGCGTCGTCTTTGAGCAGCGGCTCGCGGTTGTAGGGCTGCTGGTAGGTCACGTAGCGCACCACATCGCGCATCAGCCGAATGAACGGCAGGTTGATCGATTCGCGCAGGGCGTCCTTCAGGCTCGGGTTGCGGCCGTTGTCTTCACGGCGGAAGTTGTTGAACACGTGCATGCCGCCCCCGGTGAAGAACGACTCGCCCGTGCTGGCCGAGTATTTGCGCTCCAGCGCGGCGTCGAGCATGGCGTCGAGGTTCGGGTCCTTGCTGTTCTGCATCAGCCAGCCCAGGGACCAGCGGCTGATGGCGTCGAGGTCGGCCACCTCGACCTTGCGCAGTTCGGCCACCGGCTTGCCGGCGTAGCGCTCGTGCAGCTCGGCGATGATCTCGAGGTAGGTGGTCAGTACCCGCAGCTTGGCAGTGGAGCCCAGTTCCAGCTTGCTGCCCTCGTTGATGTCGAAGGGCTGGTTGGTGCTGTCGGTCTGCACCCGCACCCGCGAGCCGTCGGCGGTGCGCTCGAAGAGGGTGAAGCTGTAGCTCACCTGGTCGGTGGTCCTGGCGGTCAGCAGGCGCTGGCCGATCAGGCCGATCTGCCCGGCAAACACAGGGTCGGCGAGGTTTTTCAGGTATTGGCTGGCCTGCAATTGCAAGCCGGCCTGCAAGGTGCTGGTGGCTGAAAGATCAAGGCGGTCGAGGTCGTACAAGGGGCGGGCGAACATGGCCGCCAGGCGGTTGCGCGCCAGGCTGATGCCCTTGTTGGTGACGATCGGCACGATGGTCGGCTGCGCGACCCAGTCGCGGTACACCGCCTTGCTGGCCAGCGCAGCGTCTGCCAGTGGCTGCTCGATGATGCCGTTGGCGGCCAGCACGCGCAGGTGCGAATCGGTCAGCTCGGCCAGTTCGATGCGGCCCTTGGACAGGTAATGCGAGGGCCGGCGCTGGGCAATGATCAGCGACAGCACTTCACGCAGCGCCAGACCGCGCTCGGCGAGGCTTTTCTGATCAGTGGCGGTGCTGGTGAGCGCGGCGTTGATCTGGTCGAAATCGGCGCCGTACCAGACGCGCAGCCCCTCGGCCATGCCGTGCACCTCGCCGTGGCCGGGTACGGCTGAGAGCGGCACGCTGTTGAGGTAGTCACGCACGATGCGTTGGCGGGCCAGGGTGGTGTCCGGGCCGCCCTGATAGGCACGTACGCTGGCCGAGAACATCTGCCGCAGCTTCTCGGCGCCCGAGACGGTCAGGCCATCGGGTGAATGGCGGTACTTTTCCAGCTGCGTCGCCAAGGTGCTGCCGCCAGCGGACTGGCCGGGCAGGGCAAGGTACTTGGCGACCTGGCTGTACGCCGCCTTGGCAAAACGTGGCCAGTCGACGGCCGGGTTGTTCTGCACGGTCCGCGGATTGAGCAGGTCGCGGTTTTCGATGAACAGCAGGCTGTTGACCATGACCGGCGGGATGTCAGCGAAGGTCGGGTAGAGATGCTGGGGGTAGGTGTATTGATACAGCGTATCGCCGCGGCAGTCGGTGATCGACAGGCCGGCCTGGCTCTTTTCCTCGAATGGCACGAACAGCCCGTGACTGACGTAATCGACCAGTGCGGGTGAAAAACGGGTCTGCTCGCTGATCACGTAGTCGCGTTTGAGCAGGCGTGGCAGGAATTCGCCAATGCTGCTGTAACCCAGACGTTTGTCGAACGGGCCCTCGCCCGGGTACACCACGGTCTCGCTGGGGCCGGGCTGCAGCGAATAGGTCAGGGTGCTGGCCAGACGGCTGAAGGTGCGCGATTGCAGCTTGGAAGTCTGCGTTTCGTCATACACGGCGACGCCCACGGCGATCAGGCCCAGCAGGACGACAAGGGCCAGCAGGAGCCACCACCTATTGCGCCGCCTGCGCAGTTCAGGCCGAGGAGCCGGGGCGTGTTCGGTATCGCGTGCTTCCATTCGAGGAGGTTCCGTGTGCCGCGGTGCGCCCATAGTTCAAAATCCGACCAAGTAGTTTCCACATGCTGGGCTGGAGTTTAGACCCTGGGCAGATAATGTGAAAAATTTGTCAACGATAATGCGGACTTGCTGGTGACCGTCGTTACCCTGCAGCGGCTGCGCGCAGGTTCCGCTCTATGAAGCAGAGACCGGTTGCCCCTGCTGGGCATGCCCCAGTTGCCGGCTCCAGTCCAACCACAAGGCCAGCAATGCCATGGCCGCCACACCGGCCAGCGCCGTGGCGATCTGCACCGGCCAGCGGTCGCCACCCAGTGCATTGAGCATGTCTGCCAGGGGCGCGAGCAGTACGCCCAGGCAGAACACTTCCAGCGAGAAACGCCCCATGCGGCAGCTTTGTCGGGCCAGCCAGCCGTTGAGCCAGGGGCCCGCGCTCACCAGCCGCGCGGTGCAATAGGCCAGGGCCAGGAACTGCAGCAGGCGCGCGGGGGCCAGGGCGGTCTTGTCAATCGGGTACAGCCATTGGGCAAAGGTTGCCGGCATCAGCGCGTCATGCAGGGTCGGCCAGCGCCAGAGCAAGGTGATGACCGCGCACACCAGTACCAGCGCGGCTGCCACCAGAAACAGCGGTTGTCGCCAGGGGCTGGCAGGCGCAGGTGGCGAGGCTTGAGCGCGGCCAGCGTGCAAGGCTGCGGCGCCACCGAGGATGAACAGCAGCTGCCAGGCCAGTGGGTTGAAGTACCAGAAGTGCCCTTGCTGGGCGGGCAGGTTCCAGTGAAACACTTGCACCAGCCCATACAGCGCCAGCGACGCGCCGACGGTCAGTGCGGTACGCCGCATCAGCAGCGGCAGGATGACCGGCAACCCGGCCAGCAGCAGGATGTACAGCGGCAGCGGGTCCATCAGGTTGGGCTTGAAGCGCAGCAACAGCTCATCGACCAGCGCCTGCTGGGGGTGGTCGATGAAATAGGTCAGGCCCATGGCATCGACCATGTCGCGGGTCTGTACCTGATTGTTGGCCACGAACACCATGCCCATCAGCACCACCAGCAGGAAGATGTGCGCCACGTACAACACCCAGGCGCGGCGCAGCATGCGCATGCAGGCCACCAGCCAGCCATCGCGCCGGGCGATCTTGCCGTAGGCCATCACCGCAGCGAAGCCTGCGAGAAACACGAAGATTTCTGCGGCATCGCTGAAGCCGAGGTTGCGAATCGTCAGGTTGGCCAGCGGGTTGTCGGGAACGTGGTCCCAGAAGATGAACACCAGTGCCAGGCCCCGGAAGAAGTCGATGCGCAGATCGCGTTGGCTGTTCATGGGCACGGCCTGGTTGTGAGGGCATGAGCAGAGGATCATCGGCGAGCGGTGGCGGTTCCGCAGAAGGCATGCGGCCTGATCGGTGGTGAAATCAAGCGAGGGGCTTGTCGAGAGTGATTCCTGAGTAATATGTTATAAGGTATCAATTAACCCAGCAGGCGAGTCCCCATGAAACCCGATATCCACCCGACCTATCGTCCCGTGCTGTTCCATGACACGGCGGCAGACACCTATTTCCTCATCGGCTCGACGGTCGACACCGACCGTACCCAGCAGCACACCGATGGTCAGACCTACCCCTATGTGGCGCTGGACGTCTCCAGTGCCTCGCACCCGGTTTACACCGGTCAACAGCGCAAGACCACGGTGGAGGGCCGAGTTGCCGGCTTCAACAAACGCTTCGCCGGCTTCTCGCGCCCGCGCAGCGAGTGAGGCTGTCGACCCTGCCAAAGGAGGGTTGCCTGGGGTGGGGGTGCGTGGCAAGCTCGCCCGCCCATTTCCAGGCAGGTCCTTCATGTCCAGCGTGATCCGTGTCGCCGCCGCACTGCTGATCGATCCCCAGCAGCGCACCCTGTTGGTCCGCAAACGCGGCACCACCGCCTTCATGCAGCCTGGCGGCAAGATCGACGCCGGTGAAACCGCGCTACAGGCCTTGGCCCGCGAGCTGTTCGAGGAGCTGGGTTTGCGCATCGATCCGGCCCAGGCCTTGCCCTTGGGCCGCTTCAGCGCGCCGGCTGCGAACGAGCCTGGCCATGAAGTGCAGGCTGAGTTGTTCGAAGTGCTCACCGCCGAGCGCGTGACCCCAGCGGCTGAAATCGAAGAAATCCGCTGGGTGAGCGCCGACGACACACCCGACCTGGCCCTCGCGCCGCTGACCGTCGAACAGATCCTGCCGCTGTACCGCGCGCGGCTCAACGCGCCGCGCTGACGCCATCGAGGGTAGCGAACGAGGTGTCCTTGGCGGTCAGGAGGAAATCGCGCATGTACGGTGCATCGAGCATGTCGGTGCGCACCGCCGCATAAAGCGTGGCGAACAGGCCCTTCTCACCCAGTCGCTTGCCCTTCACATAGCCCCGCGCGCTGTATTCGTGCAGCGCCCAGTGCGGCATGCCGCACACACCGCGGCCGCTGGCCACCAGCTGCATCATCATCACCGTCAGTTCCGAATTGCGCACGGCCGCGGGCTCGATGTCGGCCGGCTCGAGGAAACGGGTGAAGATGTCCAGCCGGTCGCGCTCGACCGGGTAGGTGATCAGGGTCTGGTCGATCAGATCCTGGGGCACGATGTACGGCTTGCTGGCCAGCGCATGCTGGTTGGCCACGGCAAGCATCGCTTCATAGGTGAACAGCGGCACGTAGGTGATGCCGGCCAGGTCCAGCGGGTCTGAGGTGACCACCAGATCCAGATCGCCACGCGCCAGTGCCGGTAGCGGTGCGAAGGCAAAGCCCGAAGCCAGGTCCAGCTCCACTTCTGGCCAGGCATCGCGGAACTGGTCGATGGTCGGCATCAGCCACTGGAAACAGCTGTGGCATTCGATGGCCATGTGCAGCCGCCCAGCGGTGCCGCCGGCCAGGCGAGCGATGTCGCGCTCGGCGCCCCGCAGCAGCGGCAAGGCTGCGTCGGCCAGTTGCAGCAGGCGCAGCCCGGCGCTGGTAAACCGCAGGGGTTTGCTCTTGCGCACGAACAGCGGCAGGCCCAGACGCTCTTCCAGCTCCTTGAACTGGTGCGAGAGTGCCGATTGAGTCAGGTGCAGGCGCTCGGCAGCCTCGACCAGGCTGTCTGCCTCGCGCAGGGCATGAAGGGTTTTCAGGTGACGGATTTCCAGCACACGCAGCTCCGGGGGTAAGCGCCATCGGCATCTTGGGGGGAATGAGTTTCCCTCATGTTGCCATGTGTGTCGACAGGCATGCGGCTGACCGCTCGGCTGGCTTCATCAAACTGTCACCCAAGTGTGGCAGCGCGCTGTCGCCGGTTTGCGCAGACTTGCGCTCCTCTGGAAGTTGGCGAGTTGGTGTCGGGTCGATGCGTGTGTTCATGGTGATGGTGTGGTGGTTGTTGGCAGTACCCTACGGATGGGCGGCGTCGCGTTGCGATGTACAGGCGCCTGTGCAGCGGGTCGAACTGAACGAGGTCAGCCTGGCGTACCAGAGCGTGGGCGCAGCGCACGACCCGGCCTTGTTGCTGGTCATGGGCCTGGGCGGGCAGTTGATCGACTGGCCTGACGAGGTGGTCGAAGCCCTCTGTCTGCAAGGCTTTCGAGTCATCCGCTACGACAATCGCGACGCGGGCCTGACCCGCTGGCGCCAGCCGCCTGCCTCGCCAGGCCTCACCCTGGGGTTGCTGCGCTTCAAGCTGGGCCTGACCGTCAGCGCGCCCTACAGCCTGACCGACATGGCCGACGATGGCCTTGGTTTGATGAATCAATTGGGCATCGAGCGGTTTCACGTACTGGGCGTGAGCATGGGCGGCATGATTGCCCAGCACCTGGCCGCGCAAGCCCCGCAGCGGGTGCGCAGCCTGACCCTGGTGATGACCAGCTCCGGCGCAACGGGCCTGCCTGCGCCGAGTGCGGCCCTGGTGCAACTGTTTGCCCGGCCCCGCGCCTCGAATCGCGAAGACGCCCTCCAGCAACAGGCCGATCTGCTGGCGGCGCTTGGCAGTCCACAGGTCAGTGACGACCGGGCCGAGCTGCTGCGCCAGGCCGCGACTGCCTACGACCGCGCCTATCAGCCTGAGGGCGGGCGGCGGCAGATCCTGGCGATTCTGGCCGAGCCGAGCCGGGTGCCGCTGCTCGATCGCTTGCGCGTACCGGCCCTGGTCGTGCATGGCACGGCCGATCCACTGTTGCCGGTGATGCATGGTGTGCACCTGGCCGCGCACCTGCGCGGCAGCCAGCTGCGTTTGATTCCAGGCCTGGGTCATCGTTTTCAGGCACCGTTCAAGGCGGCACTGTTGGGCGCGATCCTGCCCTATCTGCACACCCAGCAACTGCAGACGTCGCACCTGGCGGGCTTGTAGCAGGGTGGGGAGCAGCCTCAGCCGAGCCCGTATTTTTTTACCTTGTCGAACAGCGTGGTCTTGGCCATGCCCAGCTCCTGGCTGGCCTGGCTGAGATTGCCGCCGGTACGCAACAACGCTTCGCTGAGCAGGTTGCGCTCGAACGCTTCGACGGCTTCTGCAAACCCCAGCCCCTGGTTGGTGCCGGTGGCGCTCTTCTTGAAGGCCGGCAGACCAAGGGCGAAGCGCTCGGCCACGTTGCGCAGTTCGCGCACGTTGCCCAGCCACTCATGGGCCATGATCTGGGACAGGGTCTGACTGTCGGTTTGCGGCAGTTCGCGGTCGAAACGCAACGCGGCCTGTTCAAGAAAGTGCTCGAACAACTGCAGGATGTCTTCGCGCCGCTCGCGCAGCGGCGGCAATTCCAGCGTCACCACGTTCAGCCGGTAGTACAGGTCGCTGCGGAATTCGCCACGCTGGCCAAGAGCCTGCAGATCGGACTTGGTCGCCGCGATCACCCGGCAGTCCACCGGAATGCTCTGGTTCGAGCCGAGGCGCTCCAGGGTGCGCTCCTGCAAGACGCGCAGCAGCTTGATCTGCAGGTTGATCGGCATGCTCTCGACTTCATCGAGGAACAAGGTGCCGCCGTTGGCATGCTCGATCTTGCCGATGCGCCGCTTGCCCGCGCCGGTGAAGGCATTGGCCTCATGGCCGAAGATCTCGCTCTCGAACAGGTTTTCCGGCAGTCCGCCACAGTTGATGGCCACGAACGGCTGGCTGCGGCGGCGGCTGAATTCGTGCAGGCAACGCGCGACCAACTCCTTGCCGCTGCCGGTTTCGCCCTCGATCAGCACGTTGGCCGAGGTGTCGCCGACATTGCTGATCAACTCACGCAAGTGCTGCATCGCCGGTGAACGCCCGATGATCCGCGCTTCCAGCGAGCCGTGCCCGGCCAACTGCTTGCGCAGCGCGCTGACCTCGCGTGACAGGCCGCGCTGTTCCAGCGCACGGCGTACCACGTCCACCAGGCGCTCGGGGGAGAACGGCTTTTCCATGAAGTCATAGGCGCCGTTGCGCATCGCGCCGACCGCCATATCGATATCGCCATGCCCGGTGATGAGCACCACGGGCAGGCTGCGGTCCCGCGCCTTGAGCCTGGACAGCAGCTCCAGCCCATCGATGCCGGGCAGGCGAATGTCGCTGACCACGATGCCGGCGAAGTCATCACCGATGCGCTCGAGCGCAAGCTCGGCGCTGCCCACGCCTTCGCAGGCGATGTCCTCGAGGGCCAGCGCCTGCTGGCAGCCGAGCAGCACATGGGGATCGTCTTCGACGATGAGGACGGTGAGGGGGGCTTGGGTCATGGTAGCGGGGCCGTGTCAGTAGGGGGTGTGACCAGCGGCAGCAACAGCACGAAGGCACTGCCGCCAGCGCCCGGGTGTTCGACGTTGAGGCTGCCCTTGGCGGCCGCTGCGAGGCTGGCCGAGAGGGTCAGGCCCAGGCCGAGGCCGTGTTCACCGGGTTTGGTGGTGAAGAAGGGCTCGAACAGGTGCTTGCGGGTTTCGTCATCGATACCGTGGCCGTTGTCTCGCACCTGCAGACGATACTTGTCGCCCAGCAGTTCGCCCTCCAGCCACAGCGTAGGCCGTTCCTGATCGGCGGTGGCGTCCAGGGCATTGCTGATCAGGTTGGCGAGGATCTGTTCGAGCCGGGTCTGGTCGATGGCCAGGCGCTGTTCATCGAAGTCGCGATGCACGCGCAGGCCACGGCTGGTCAGACGCGCGGCAAGCATCTGCTGGCAGGCGTCGACGGCCTTGCACAGCGAAGCCTGACCGCCGTCGTCGCCGCGCCGGGCAAAGGAACGCAGGCTGGCAGTGATGCGGCCCATACGGTCGATCAGCTCGTTCATGGTGCGCAGGTTGGTCGAGGCGACATCGATCGCGCCGCGCTCGAGAAAACGCACCGTGTTGCCCGACAGCGTGCGCAGCGCGGCCAGCGGCTGGTTGAGTTCATGGGCGATACTCGTGGACATCTGGCCGATGGCCGCCAGCTTGCCGGCCTGAACCAGCTCGTCCTGGGCCTGGCGCAAGGTCTGTTCGGCATGCCGGCGCTCGCGGATCTGGCCCTTGAGGCGTTCATTGCTGGCGCGCAGGTCGGCCGTGCGTTCGGTGATGCGCCGCTCCAGCTGGCTGTTGGCTTCTTCCAGGGCTTCACGTGCGGCCAGGCGCGTGGCGAGCACCTTGCGGCGCTCGTTCCAGGCGATGCCAAGGATCGTCAGCAGGGCAAAGGCGAAGGCGACCAGAGCACCTTGCACCATCGACTCGCGGCGCAGGTCCTGCAGCGGTGTCAGCAGGGTGAAGTTCCAGGGTGTGTCGGCCAGGCGGCGGGTCTGTGACAGGTAGGTCACCTCCGTCTGCTCGGTCGGCTCGGTTTCGCTGTTGACCGGGAAGGTGAGCTTTTCCACGCCATCGCCCAACGGCTCGCGCGCCAGCGGTTGCAGCTCGTTGAGTGGCCACCAGTAGTACTGCAGGCTGCGCGCCAGCCGCTCTTTTACCTGCGGCGTCAGCGGCTGCAGCGATTTGAGCCGGCGCTCGGGGTCACTGGAAAGAATGATGATGCCGTTCTCGTCACTGACGAAGGCCTCCAGGCGCGCGCGCTGCCAACGCTCTTCCAAGGTGTCCAGGCGCACCTTGATGACCGCCACGCCAATGATCTTGCCGTGCTCCTCAAGGCCGTGGGACAGGTAGTAACCGGCCTCACCGGTGGTGCTGCCGATGCCGTAGAAGCGCCCGGGTTTGCCGCGCACCGCATCCTGGAAATAGGGGCGGAACGACAGGTCTTCGCCCAGGAAGGAATCGGCATCGCGCCAGTTGCTGGTGGCTTGCACCCGGCCACTGGTGTCGAGGATGTAGATCGCTCGGCTACGGCTGCGCCGCTTCATGCCTTCGAGGTATTCGTTGACGAACTGCCGGTCGGCGCCCTCAGGCTGCAGCAGCAATGTCGAGACCGAGCCTTCGAGCTCCAGCAGGCTGGGCAGGTAGGTGTACTTGCTGATCTCGCTTTCCACAGTGCGCGCATGCAGCTCCAGCTGGCGCTCGCCGTTTTCGCTGAGGCTACGGATGCCGTTGTTTTCACTGATCAGATAGGCGACCACACCAAAGCCGAGCATCAGCAGGATGATCAGGGGCGGGATGAGCAGTTGGCGGAGCAGGCGGGATTTCACGGCAGGCTTGGTGAGGCGAACAAGCGCGGGGTTGCATTTCATCACAGTGGCCTTGTCATCGCCAGCCTGCGCCACCGAAGCGGCGCAGGCTGACGATACTCAGTGCTGCAGGATCTTGCTGAGGAAGTGCTGGGTGCGTTCGTGGCGTGCCGTCGGATCACCGAAGAAGGCGTCTTTCTGGCAGTCCTCGATGATGTGGCCCTTGTCCATGAAGATCACGCGATTGGCCACTTTGCGGGCAAAGCCCATTTCGTGGGTCACGCACATCATGGTCATGCCTTCGTGGGCGAGTTCAACCATGACATCGAGCACCTCGTTGACCATTTCCGGGTCGAGCGCCGAGGTGGGTTCGTCGAACAGCATGACGATCGGGTCCATCGACAGTGCGCGGGCAATCGCCACACGCTGCTGCTGGCCACCGGACAGCTGCCCCGGGTGTTTCTTGGCATGTGCGCTGAGGCCTACGCGGTCGAGCAGCGCCAGGCCTTTCTTGGTGGCTTCGGCTTCGCTGCGGCCGAGCACCTTGCGTTGGGCGATGGTGAGGTTTTCGGTGATGCTCAGGTGCGGGAACAGCTCGAAGTGCTGGAACACCATGCCCACCCGCGAGCGCAGCTTGGGCAGGTTGGTCTTGGCGTCGGCGATCGAGGTGCCGTCGACCACGATGTCGCCTTTCTGGAACGGTTCCAGGGCGTTGACGCACTTGATCAGGGTCGATTTACCGGAGCCAGAAGGACCGCACACCACCACCACCTCACCTTTCTTCACCTCGGTGTTGCAGTCGGTCAGTACCTGGAAGTCCCCGTACCACTTGTTGACGTTCTTGATGGAAATCATACGGCGATCCTTTTTTGCAGACGCTTGACCAGCCAGGAAGCGGAGAAGCTGATGATGAAGTACACGACACCGGCGAAGATCAGGAACTCGTGAGAGCGTCCGATGATGTCGCCGTTGGCGCGCGAAGCGTTGAGGAAGTCCACCAGGCCCACGGTGTACACCAGCGAGGTGTCCTGGAACAGGATGATGCTCTGTTGCAGCAGCAGCGGGGTCATCTTGCGAAACGCCTGGGGCAGGATGATCAGCCGCATGGTCTGGCCGTAGGTCATGCCCAGCGCCTGGGCGGCGCCCATCTGGCCCTTGGAGATGGCCTGCACACCGGCACGGACGATTTCGCAGAAGTAGGCCGCCTCGAACATCATGAACGCCACCATGCACGAGGTGAACGCCCCGATGGGGGTGTCTTCGCCGGTGATCCAGCGCAGCACGAACGGCACCGCCAGGTAGAACCAGGTGATCACCAGCAGCAGCGGGATGGAGCGGAAGTAGTTGACGTAGGCACCGGCCAGGCGCGACAGCAGCTTGCTCGACGACAGACGCATCAGCGCCAGCACCGTGCCCAGTGCGATGCCGCCGATGATGCCCATCACCATCAGCTCCAGGGTCAGCAGCATGCCGTCCCACAGCGCGGGCAGGGCGGGAATGATCTCGCTGAAATCCAGTTCCATTTACTTGCCTCCTACGGAAATCAGGCCCGGTACCGCCACTTTCTTCTCGACCAGGCGCATGAGCAGCATCAGGCCCATGTTCAGGGTGAAGTAGATCAGCGTGGCCAAGGTGAAGGCTTCGAAGAGGTTGGCAGAGAACTCCGCGGTCTGCTTGGTCTGTGCGAGCAGCTCCATCAGGCCGATCAGCGAGGCCACCGAGGAGTTCTTGAACACGTTGAGGAACTCGGAGGTAAGCGGCGGAATGATGATCCGGTAGGCCTGCGGCAGCAGCACGTTGGTGTAGATCTGCGACAGGCTGAAGCCCATGGCCCGAGCGGCCGATTCCTGACCGCGTGGCAATGCCTGAATGCCGGTACGCACCTGCTCGCACACCCGTGCAGCGGTGAACAGGCCCAGGCAGATGATCACGCTGATGAGGGCAGAGGTGGTCGGATTGAGGTCTTGCTTGAACCATTGCTGCAGGCCTTCGGGCAGCAAGTCCGGTACCAGGAAGTACCAGATGAACAGCTGCACCAGCAGCGGCACGTTACGGAACAGCTCAACGTAAGCCGTGGCGATTCCCGACACCAGGCGGTTCGGTACGGTACGCATGACGCCGAGCACCGAACCCAGAAGCAGGGCGATGATCCAGGCCGAAATGGCGATGGCGATGGTCCAGCCCAGACCTGTGATGTACCAGTCGAGGTAGGTCTCGCTGCCCACGCCGGTGGACTTGAAGAAAACGCCCCAGTCCCAGTTGTAATTCATCGGGATTTCCCCTCAGACGATTGTTTCACGGGCACCTTTGAACATCCGGGGGCGCGGGCGCCCTCGGATGAAAGGTTAGACACTAACGGAAGGCCTGCCGGGTTAATTCGTGTGCGTAACGCACTGCAGGCCTGGAGTGGGGGTCAGGACTGTTTGTCGTCAGCCGCTTTGTCGGTTGGCTCGGCGATCAGTTTCTTCAGCTCGTCGCTCATCTTGAACTGCAGGTTCAGACCTTTCGGTGGGATGGGCTGCTGGAACCACTTGTCGTAGCTCTTGTTGACATCGCCCGACTTGAAGTAGGCCACGATCGCTTCATCCACGGCTTTCTTGAAGGGCGCATCGTCCTTGCGGACCATGCAGCCGTAGATTTCATACGACTGCGGCGTGCCGGTGATGACCCAGTCAGACGGTTTGCGGGCCTTGGCCATTTCGCCTGCCAGCAGGGCATCGTCCATCATGAAGGCCACGGCGCGACCGCTTTCGAGCATGTTGAAGGCTTCGCCGTGGTCTTTGGCCGAGATGACGTTCATCTTCATCTGCTTGTCGGCGTTCATGGCTTTGAGCAGACGCTCGGAAGTGGTGCCAGCGGTGGTCACCACGTTCTTGCCAGCCAGGTCCGGGAAGTCCTTGTAGGTCGGCTGACCGTCTTTGACCTTGGTCAGCAGGCGCGTGCCCACTTCGAAGATGCCCACGGTGAAGCCAACCTGCTGCTGGCGTTCCACGTTGTTGGTGGTTGAGCCACATTCCAGGTCAACGGTGCCGTTTTGCACCAATGGGATGCGCGTCTGGGAGGTGACGAGGTTGTACTTGACCTTGATGTCGGTGCCCAGTTGCTTTTGCAGGGCATCGACCACGGCGAGCTGGATGTCGTGGGAGTAGCCCACAGGCTCAGACTTGCCGGCCAGGTACGAGAAAGGAATGGACGAGTCACGGTGGCCCAGGGTGATGGTGCCGGAGTCTTTGATCTTCTTGAGGGTGCCGGTCAGCTCTTCAGCCATGACCGGAGAAGCGATTACCGCAGCCGCGATGGCCGCGCCCAGCAATTGACGAACGATTCGCATCAAATTTTCCTCGACGTGTTTGTTTTTTTTATGGAGCCGTTGGCGGACTCTTTCGTTTCAACGAATACCAGAGCATTCGGCTGCAAAGTGTAGAGCATGAGTCGTGCCAAGGGGGAGAAAACCGGCAGAAGCTTGACGAGCAGCACGTCTATTTCGCCTGTTCCTGAGATTTTTAGGCTCATTTTGTCCGGCTTTCCGAATCTATCTTCCTATTGCATTCGGATTTCCGAACGAGTGGCGCGCTTCAATGCACCCTTTAGAGCGGTGGCGGTAGCCCCATCAAGCCCGGCCCGGCGCGGGATCGGGTGTTCTGTGGTTTTGCCCCGAGGACACCCCGCATGCCCACCACCTTCATACCTGGCGATTCCATTGATCGCCTGATTGCCGACCGCCTGCCCGCCTGGCTGACCGACACCGACGTGGATCAGTTGCGAGCGCTGCACAGTGCCATTCGTACGGAGCAACAGGCAGCTGCTCAGGTCGCCAGCCACTTCAAGGCATTGCCCTCGATCGAGGCGTTCGCCACCCCGCTGTTGGTTCACGCGTTACGTGAGGCGGGCATTGCCCAACCCGACATACGGGGGATGAAGGTTGAGATAGAGCAGGTGATCGAGTTGCCCAGCGCAGCACCCAGGCTTCTGGTCAATCGCCTGACCTATCGTTCGCGGCGAAGCCTGCTCGCGGCTGCACTGCATAATTTCGACGAGCAAGAGTTGGCCCCTGACCTGTTTCGGCAGGCCTGGTTGATCGACGTCGATGGCAGCAGGCTGGCGTTGAGCTTCGAACGCTTCGCCCGTTGCTGCAGGCAACTGGATCTGGGCGGGCGTTATCAGCAGTTGCTGACCAGGGTGTTGGCGCCCAAGACCCGGCCCACAGCACCGCCGGGTTCCGGAGCGCAAGCGGTGGAACAGTTGCTGGAGCGTAACGTGCGCGCGCAGTTGGAAGTCGCCATGCGCCTGGCCAGGCTCAAAGGCGCGCTTGAAACGTTCGATTATCACCGCTTGCAGCCCCATTGGGCCAAGACGCCCATCGTGCAGCCGGTCCAGGGCAGTGCGACGCCACGCCAGCTCTATCTGCTGGGCAAATGCATTCGGGGTGTGGTCGCCTTCGAGCAGCGCGCACACGTGGAGGGTGCGGCACGCTCGATCACCCTCTGGGTCCCCCGCGATCCTGAAACGCCGGTGAGCCAGCACGCTTCATGGGAGGCGCTCTACCAGTGGCTTGGGCAGCGCCTGCGCGATGAACGATACCCGCGCTTCTTCGCGCGTTTCATCAGTGAGCGAGACCGACCTGCGTTCCTGCAAACGCTGATGCACCTGCGCAGTGCCAGCGCGAGCGGCGCCCCGCTCATGCTCGATGGACGCAATTTTGCCGTGGAGGGCCCGCTGCTGAGCCACCTGCGCATGCTTCAGATCGGCAAGATGCGTGACGATGCGCGGGTTCTGGCAGTGCCCACCGCTGACGAAGACATGGCCAGCCGGCATCTGCGCCTGCAGGCGTCGCTCAACGCCGGGCTGGATCTCTTGAACCTTGCCGCACTGTTCGTGCCGGGTCTGGGTGAGATCATGCTGGTGGTCACCGCCGTCCAGATCGCCAGTCAAGTGTATGAGGGCTATGAGGACTGGCAGTTGGGTGACCGCGAGGGGGCGCTCGAGCATCTGTTCGGCGTTGCCGAATGCGTCGTGCTGGGTGCGGCGAGCACTGCCGTTGGCCTGACGGCGCTCAGCGCCTTGCGGCGAGTCACGTTCGTCGATGGTTTGACGCCTGCCAGCGGTGCTGCAGGGCAGATCTACCTGCGCAACGATGGCGAATCGATGCATCACGTTGCTGATCCGGGCGAGCTGATCCGGCGTCTGGGCCCACCTCTGGTCGATGCGCCCGACTGGCATGCACAGGCCTTGCTGCACACCACGGGGCTGAAGCCTGAGCACGTGCGTCGCCTGCATCTTGAACAAGCAGGGCCGCTGGCGAGGGTGCTCGACGCCCACGAGCGCATCGAACTGCATCAGCAGTTGCCAGCCCTGCGTGGCAGCGCCCTCGAAACGGAGCTGGCGCGGCGCCAACCGGCAGTGTCGCCAGCGCAAGCGCCATTGCTGAGGGCCTTTCCGAGTCTGTCCCAGCGTCAGGCCGAGGAGATTCTCGAACACGGCAGCACGCTCCAGATCGACGCCATGCAGGCTACAGGGCGAGTGCCACTGGCGCTTGCCGAACAGGCTCGCTGGGCGATACGCGACGCGCGCCTGGACCGGGCGTGCCTGGGGTTGCAATTGGCGCAAGCGGTAACCGCCGATACGGAACACCTGGCCATCGGGCTGCTCGAACGCGCAGCGCCCTGGCCGGACGACGTCAGAGTGGAAATTCGTGATGGCAGCGCCACAGGGCCGGTCGTCGCGGCGACCCGGCGGCGCCTGGCGACGCAGGTCCGCGTGATCGTGCGTGAGGCCGAGGGCTACCTCGCCAGCGCTGCGCCATCCGCACAATCGAGCGGCAGCCTCTGGCAGGCGTTGCTGGAACACCTCGAGCCTGGGCAAAAGCAAGCGCTGGGCAACCCGGCGCTCAGCGATGAGCAGTTACGTCAGTGGCTTGCCGAGCAGGCAGCAGCGGACCGCCAGCGCTGCGCCGATGTGCTCGGCATGGCGCCCGTAGGCACGGGTCTGCGACCTCCCATACGCCTGGCCGATGGACGTCTGGGCTACCCGCTCAGTGGCCGACTTCCGGGCGGGCGCCAGCCGCTGCGCAGTGGGCTTCACCGAATTTTCCCAACGCTTGAGGGGGAGCAGCTCGATCGCTACGTATTCGACTTGCTCGATCGTCACGTCAACCTCTGGCAGCACTGTGCGCAACTGAACGAAACCCTGGCCCGGCTCAATCAGGCGTTGCAGCAGTGGCGCAGCGAAGTCGGCCTGATCGCTTCCTTCAGACGCAGGCGCGTGGCCACTCAGCTCCGCCGCTGTTGGCGGCGAAAGCTCACCAACTACGCGGGCGACTACGTGCTGGTGATCGATGGCGAGCGTGTTGGACACCTTCCGCAGTTGCCGCCTGGCGTGGACTTTTCCCACGTCAGCCGACTGGTGCTACGTAACATGGCACTCTCCAGCATCGATGCCGACTTTCTCGGTCGATTCAGCCAGCTGACCGAGCTTGACCTGCGTCGCAACCAACTGACCCAGATACCGCCGGGGCTCGACCAGCTCAGCCGACTGCGCCAGTTGCGCCTCTCGCGCAATCAGATCGTGATGACGGCTGAAGGCAACCAGCAACTGCTGGCGTTGACGCGATTGCATGTCCTGGATCTCAGCCATAACCCGTTGGGGCGGCTACCGGAGCTGGTCGAGCTGGACAGCCTCACCCACGTGCGGTTGCGCGATACCGGGGTGCAGGATTTGCCCGACCTCACCGATGCATTGCCGTGGCGTGCACACCTGGATCTGCGCGATAACCGCATCCGCCAAGTGCGGCAGGACATCCTCAGCCTGTGGCACAACCTGCATCGAGTGGGTCTGCATGACAACCCGCTGGATGCGGCCAGCGCCAATGCCCTTGATCGCCTCAGCGGTGCGAGCGATTCAAGCGCCCGTGCAAGCGTGTCCTATGAGCACAATCCGACCCATGAAGCTCTGCTGGACTACTGGATCGGCTCGCCGTCCGTGCTGGAGCGTTCCCGCCGTACGCAGCTATGGAACGAGTTGCGTGAGCAAGAGGATTCCAGCGACTTGTTTCGCTTTCTGGCCGACTTCGTCAGCACCGAGGATTTTGCCCAGCAACAGGACCACTATCAGGGACGGGTCTGGCAGATGCTCGAAGCGGCCCATGCGCACGAGGCACTGCGAACGCGTCTGTTCGAAACCGCCGCCGGTGAGAGGACCTGCGATGACCGCCTATTGTTGATCATGAGCCAATTGGAGCTGAGCGTAATGGCCGAGCGCGCGCTGATCGATGGACCCGCAGAAGAGGTAGAGGGGCGGCTGCTTGCACTTGATCGGTCACTGTTCCGGGTGGACGCGCTGGACGCGATCGCCACTCGGCACATCGCACGGCTGCATGCCGCGAAGTTGCCGCTGGTCGATGAAATCGAGGTGCGGTTGTACTTCAGGGTCAAGCTTCGGCGGGTGCTTGACCTGCCTGCCACGCCGGAAGACATGCACTACGAAGATTTCGCCCCGGTCACCACCAGTGATCTGCGCCATGCAGCGCGTGAGGTGCTGGCGATGGAAAACGCAGAAACGCTGTCCGCTTCGCTCGCCCAGCGCCCGTTCTGGGAGGCGTACGTCCGTCACCACGCGGCAGCGCGTTTTGAAGCGCTTGCGCAGCCGTTCTATCAGCGACTGGAGGCGCTCGAGGCGGACTCGATAAGTTCCGCCCAGTGGCTGGAGTCGAGCAATCGTCTGAAAGAAGAACTGGAGGTCGCCGAGCGCACCCTGATCAGGACGTTGGCTGAGGAAGCCTATGCTCGGGCCGCTGCCCGTTGACAGGGCAGCGGCAGTTGCCTGGCTGGCCGCGTCAGGCCGCACAGCCTTCTGCGGACCTGGCTTTGCGAAGGGCCAGGTAGTCGCGCAGGGTCTGTTGTTCGGCAGGCGTCGTCAGCAGGCCCAGCTTGGTGCGGCGCCACAGGATGTCGTCCGCATCGATCGCCCACTCGTGGTCGCACAGGTACTCGACCTCCTTGGCGAACAACCCACCGCCAATGCGCTGGCCGAGTGCCTCGGGCCCGTCGATGCCTTCCAGCAGACGCCAGACACGGCTGCCGTAGGTCAGTACCCACCGCCGCGCGATATCAGCAGACAGCCAGGCGTGCTTGGCCAGCACCTCATCAACCAGTGCCTGCACGCTGCTCATGTGCTCGCCCCCTGGCAGCGGTGAAGTGGCGGTCCAGCTGCCACGCATCTGCGAGAAGAACGGCTTGAGCTGCGCCATGGCCGACTCGGCCAGCTTGCGGTACGTGGTCAGTTTGCCGCCGAACACCGACAACAGCGGCGCTTGCCCGGCTTCGGCCGACAGCGCCAGGGTGTAATCGCGGGTGACCGCCGAGGGGTTGTCCGACTCGTCGTTGCACAGCGGGCGCACGCCAGAGTAGGTGTGCTTGATGTCGTTGCGGCTCAGCTGGTGATTGAAATGAGCATTGACCACGTTGAGCAGGTAGTCGGTTTCGCTGTCAGTGATCGCCACCTTGGCCGGGTCCCCGCTGTATTCGCGGTCTGTGGTGCCGATCAGGGTGAAGCGGTCCAGGTACGGAATGCAGAACACGATGCGCTGATCTTCATTCTGCAGAATGTAGGCCTGCTCACCCTCGTACAGCCGCGGCACGATCAGGTGGCTGCCCTGGATCAGGCGGATGCCGTAAGGGGCGGTGAGCTGCAGGTCATCCTTGATGAAGCTGGCAACCCAAGGACCTGCGGCATTGACCAGTGCGCGGGCCTTGATCGAATGACGGGTGCCATCGGCCTGCTGCAGTTCGACGTTCCACAGGCCGTCAACGCGTTTGGCGCTGAGGCAGCGGGTGCGGGTACGAATATCGGCGCCCTGTTCACGGGCGGCCATGGCATTGAGCGCGACCAGGCGGGCGTCATCGACCCAGCAGTCGGCATATTCGAAACCGCGTGTGATGGCCGGCTTGAGCGGATAGCCGGGGCCGAAACGCAGGCTGCGCGAAGCGCCCAGGCGCTTGCGCTTGCCCAGGTGATCGTAGAGGAACAGGCCGGCGCGGATCATCCAGGCCGGGCGCAGGTGCGGACGGTGCGGCAGCACGAAACGCATCGGTTTGACGATGTGCGGCGCCTTGGCCAGCAAGACCTCGCGTTCGGCCAGTGCCTCGCGCACCAGACGAAATTCGTAGTGCTCCAGGTAGCGCAGCCCCCCGTGGATCAGCTTGCTGCTGGCCGAAGAGGTGTGCTGGGCCAGGTCGTCCTTTTCGCACAGGAAGACCTTCAGGCCACGCCCGGCAGCGTCAGCGGCGATACCCACGCCATTGATGCCGCCACCGATCACGGCAACGTCATAGCAGTCAGCGAGGTGGGAGGTGGGGTGGGCGGGCTGGGACACGGGCGATAGCCTCCTGGATGCAATCATCATCACAAATGAACATTTGTGTTCGTTTGCGAAAATACTAACGCAACAGGCTGGCGCCTGCCAGTTCGATCGTCAGAAAGGCGACCAGATGACGATCAAATGAACATTAACGAACATTTCCATGACAAACGCGCTGCGGTCACGCTCAGACCACGTCCAGGCGCACCTTGTGCTGGGTCAGCAGCTGGCCGAGTGTCGGGCTCGGCAGGCGATCGGTCACCAGGCAGTCGACCAGGCTGATCGAGCCCAGGCGGACCATGGCGTTGCGCCCGAACTTGCTCGAGTCGGCCGCGAGGATGACCTGCCGGGCATTGGCGATGATCGCCTGGGAGACCCGCACTTCCTGGTAATCGAAGTCGAGCAGGCTGCCATCTTCGTCAATCCCGCTGATTCCCACCACGGCGAAGTCCACCTTGAACTGACTGATGAAGTCGACACTCGCCTGCCCGACCACTCCGCCGTCGGGCCGCACCGTGCCACCGGCCAGCAGGACTTCGAAGTCTTCCTTGGCACCGAGGATGGAGGCGACGTGCAGATTGTTGGTGATCACCTTGAGGTGGTGGTGATTGAGCAGGGCGCGGGCGATCGACTCGGTGGTGGTGCCGATATTGATGAACAGCGAGGCGTGGTCGGGTATTTGTCGCGCCACGGTCTCGGCGATCCGCTGTTTTTCATCGCGCATCTGGTCGGCGCGCATGGTGTAGGCGGTGTTTTCGATGCTCGAGTCGTGCGCAGCGCCGCCGTGGTAGCGGCGCAGCAAGGATTGTTCGGCGAGCTGGTTGATATCACGGCGGATGGTCTGAGGGGTAACGACGAACAACTGCGCCATTTCCTCGATACTGACGTAGGCGCGATCGCGCACCAGTTCGAGAATTTGTTGTTGGCGTGGGGGCAGGTTCATGGGCGGTCCTTCTGGGCTGCCGGAAAAATCCTGCAATCATGCCGTAGGAAACGGCTGACGACCAGCATGCCAGGCGCGCGCCTGGACTGTGCCTGGCGCCACCCTGGAGCCCACAGGCTCCAGGGTGCAATTGGCCCTTGCCGATCAGGCCTCGTGGTCTTCCCAGTCGCGGGTGCGGGCGATGGCTTTTTTCCAACCGGCGTAGAGTTTTTCTTTCTGCGCATCATCGAGCTGCGGGCTGAACTCGCGCTCGATCACCGCCTTGTTGCGCAACTCGTCCAGCCCACTCCAGAACCCGCACGCAAGGCCGGCCAGGTAGGCCGCACCCAGCGCTGTGGTTTCGCGCATTTTCGGGCGCTCGACGCAGGTGCCGAGGATGTCGGCCTGGAACTGCATGAGGAAGTTGTTAGCCACGGCACCGCCATCGACACGCAATTCCGACAGGCGCTCGCCGCAGTCCTGCTGCATGGCGTCGAGAACATCGCGGGTCTGGTAGGCGATCGATTCCAGGGCCGCGCGGATGATGTGGTCGACCTTCACCCCACGGGTCAGGCCGAACAACGCGCCGCGGGCGTACGGGTCCCAATAGGGCGCGCCCAGGCCGGTGAAGGCGGGTACCAGATAAACCCCGTTGCTGTCTTTGACCTTACTGGCGAAGTACTCGGTGTCGAGGGCATCGTTGACGATCTTCAGCTCGTCGCGCAGCCACTGAACCGTGGAGCCACCGTTGAACACGGCGCCTTCCAGGGCGTACGCCACTTCGCCCCGCGGGCCGCAGGCGATGGTGGTCAGCAGGCCATGGGACGACTTCACCGCCTTGCTGCCAGTGTTCATCAGCAGGAAGCAGCCGGTGCCATAGGTGTTCTTGGTCTGGCCCGGCTCCACGCACATCTGGCCGAACAGGGCAGACTGCTGGTCACCGGCGATGCCGGCGATGGCGATACCGCTCTTGGTATGCCCGTACACCTCGGAAGAGGCCTTCACTTCGGGCAGCATCTGCCGAGGAATACCGAGGATTTCCAGCAGTTTTTCATCCCACTGCAGGGTATGGATGTTGAACATCAGGGTGCGCGAGGCGTTGGTGTAATCGGTAACGTGCACCTTGCCGCCGGTGAATTTCCAGATCAGCCAGGTATCGATGGTGCCGAACAGCAGTTCACCACGCTCGGCACGCTCGCGAACCCCTTCGACGTTGTCGAGAATCCACTTGAGCTTGGAGCCAGAGAAATAGGGGTCGGTGACCAGGCCGGTGGCTTCGCGAATGTAGTCTTCATGGCCATCGCGCTTGAGCTGAGCGCAGATTTCGGTGCTGCGTCGGCACTGCCAGACGATGGCGTTGTACACCGGGCGGCCGGTTTCGCGGTCCCACACGACAGTGGTTTCACGCTGGTTGGTGATGCCGATGGCGGCCACTTGTGCGTGGCTGATGCCGGCTTGCGCCAGCGCTTCGACCATGGTGCCGCTCTGCGTGGCGAAGATCTCCATCGGGTCGTGTTCGACCCAGCCGGCTTGTGGGTAGTGCTGGACGAACTCGCGCTGGGCGGTGCCCACCACGTTGGCGTCACGGTCGAAAATGATCGCTCGCGAACTGGTGGTGCCCTGGTCCAGAGCGATGATGTATTGCTTATCCTGGGTAGCAGTCATGGTCGTTGGCCTTGCAAAGGATTGAGTCAGGTCTTGCGGGTGAGGCCACCCGGCATGACGTCAGGAAGTCTGGGTTTCAGTCTGGGCATTATCGCCGGGTACGGGCGCTTGCCCAACCGGCAGATGGCGCGCGATCAAGACGCGATACAGCCCGGCGCCGACACAGGCGCCAAGGATCGGCGCGAAGATCGGCACCAGGAAATACGGCACGCTGCGCCCGCCGGTAAAGGCGATCTCGCCCCAGCCGGCGAAGAAGGTCATGAGCTTGGGGCCAAAATCCCGTGCCGGGTTCATCGCAAAACCGGTGAGCGGGCCCATGGCGCTGCCGATCACCGCGATCAGCAGGCCGATCAGCAGCGGCGCCATGGCGCCGCGCGGCAGGCCGTTGTTGTCATCGGTCAAGGCCATGATCACGGCCATCAGAATCGCCGTGATCACCACCTCTACCAGGAACGCGCCGCCCATCGTCAGGGACGGGTGCGGGTAGGTGGAAAACACCGAGGCCAGATCGAGGCTGGCTTCGCTGCCGCGCAGCATCGCATGGGTGTGTTCGTAATCGAAAAACAGCGCGCTGTAGAGGGTGTACACCAGCGCGGCGGCGCAGAAGGCGCCGAATACCTGGGCAATGATGTAGAACGGCAGTTTGCGCTTGTCGAAGTCGGCGAATACGGCCAGCGCGATACTGACCGCCGGATTCAGGTGTGCACCGGAGACACCGGCCGTGAGATAGATCGCCATGCTGACGCCGATACCCCAGATGACACTGATCTCCCAGAGTCCGAAGCTGGCGCCGGCGACCTTGAGCGCTGCTACGCAGCCAGTGCCGAAGAAGATGAGAAGTGCGGTGCCGAGAAATTCGGCCAGACATTGAGCTGCCAGTGTGGGTTGGCGGAGTGCAGTCGTCATACATGACCTCTTTTTTTGTTGTAGTGAGGCGCGCAGGGCACCTGACAGCAAGGCCCGTGGTCGTCCGGTTGACGGTGGGCGAGCAGCGTTGATGCACCAAGAAAGTGCACCCTCTATTCAAAAACGAAAAAATATAGACAAGAAACGCAGATGTCAAAGGTCGAAAGTGAACGTTCGGCCATATTCTGACCGAGCGCAATGATCTTGATCATTTGCGTGACCATCGATGCGTTGGCCGAATCTGCGCTTTCGCCTACAGTAGCCACCCCACCGATGCTGACCGGAGCTGCCCGTGACCCCCGCCCTTGACCTGCTGAAGAAAGCGCGCGCCGAGCACCGCGTGCACAGTTATGCGCATGATCCGAAGGCAGCGTCGTATGGCCTGGAGGCGGCCGAGAAGCTTGGGCTCGATCCGCAGCAGGTCTTCAAGACGCTGCTGGCCTGTACCGAGAAAAACGAGTTGCTGGTGGCCGTAGTACCCGTGGTCGGTACCCTGGACCTCAAGGCCCTGGCGCATGCCGCAGGCGCGAAGAAATGCGAAATGGCCGACCCCACTGCCGCGCAGAGGGCCACGGGGTACCTGGTGGGGGGTATCAGTCCGTTAGGGCAGAAGAAACGCCTGCGTACCTTCATCGACACGTCGGCTCAGGCGTTTGCGACGATTCATGTCAGCGCCGGGCGCCGGGGGTTGGAGGTCGAGCTGGCAGCGGCAGTCCTGGCGCAGTGCACGCAAGGCAGTTTTGCCGTAATCGGCAGGGGATGAGATGCAGCCTGGCCCGACCCCTTTGAACGAGGCGGGCCAGGTTCGGTTACCTGGCTGAGCTGTGCCGGCGAGCGCTATCTTTCAGAGCGTGTCTTTCAGAGCATGTCTTTTAGGGCATGTCGTCGAGGGCGGTAAGCTACGCGGCGACGCTGCCAGGCGCGGCGAACAGCACCAGGTGATCCGCCGCAACGCTGACACCGACATCCGCGCCCAACTGATGGTCGTTATGGCTGGGGAAGATCGCTTCGAGTTCGCTGCCGGTGGGCAGCTGCAGGCGGTAGAGGGTCGAGGCCCCCAGGAAGCTCTTGCCCACCACGCGCGCGCGCAGCGGGCTGTGCGGGGCGTAGACGATGTCGTCGGGGCGCAGCAGCACATCGACCGAAGTGCCGGCGACCATGGGGTAGGCACGGTTGCCGCGCAGTTCGCCCAGCTCGGTGGTGACGGCTTCGTGGCTGCTCATCTGGCCACGGATGAAGTAGCCCTGGCCCACAAAGCTGGCGACAAATGGCGTCCGGGGTTCGTGATAGAGGTTGTAGGGCGTATCCCACTGCTCGAGCCTTCCCTCCTTGAACACCCCGACCTGGTCGCTGACCGCGAACGCTTCTTCCTGATCATGGGTAACCAGGATGGCACTGGTGCCGCGGCTCTTGAGGATGTCGCGCACTTCATGGCTTAGGCGGCGGCGCAGCTCGACGTCCAGGTTGGAGAACGGCTCGTCGAGCAGCAGGAGTTGAGGTTCGGGGGCCAGCGCCCTGGCCAGCGCCACGCGTTGCTGCTGCCCGCCAGACAGCTCATGGGGGTAGCGCCCGCCCAAGCCGCCAAGCTTGACCAGATCGAGCATCTCGTCGACCACTGCGGCCTGCCGTGGATGCTTGCCAATGCCAAAGGCGATGTTCTGCGCCACGGTGAGGTGGGGGAAGAGGGCGTAATCCTGGAACACCATGCCGATCCGGCGTTTCTCCGGCGACAGGGTGAAGCCCGGGCGGGAGAGGACCTCGCCCGCCAGGCTGATTTCACCGTCATGCACGGGCTCGAAACCGGCGATGGCGCGCAGGGTGGTGGTCTTGCCGCAGCCCGACGAGCCCAGCAGGCAACCGATGTCGCCTGCGTTGAGGTGCAGGTTGAGCGACTGGACGATACGCTGATCGCCGTAGCCGCAGGCCAGATTGCGCAGGTTCAGCAGTAGGGATTGACTCATGCGTGGTGGTAAGCCGGTTCGATGACGAATTCGAGAAGAGCCTTTTGCGCATGCAGGCGGTTTTCAGCCTGGTCCCAGGCGACCGAACGTGGGTCGTCGAGCAGATCCTGGCTGATTTCTTCCCCGCGGTGGGCAGGCAAGCAGTGCATGAACAGGGCGTCGGGTGCTGCCAGATCGAGCAGTTCGCGGGTGACCTGGTACGGCGCAAAATGCGCCAGGCGCCGTGCAGTTTCCTCTTCCTGACCCATGGAAGTCCAGACATCCGTAGTCACAAGATGAGCACCGCTGACGGCGGCCTTGGGATCACGCACGATCTGCACGCGGTCACCGCCCAAGGCCATGAAGCGCGGATCGGGCTCGTAGCCCTCCGGGCAGGCAATGCGCAGCTGGAAGTCGAACTGAACGGCCGCTTCTATATAGGAGTTGCACATGTTGAAGCCATCGCCCACCCAGGCCACGGTCTTGCCCTGGATCGAGCCGCGATGCTCGATGAAGGTCTGCATGTCTGCCAGCAACTGGCAAGGGTGCGATTCGTCCGATAGGCCGTTGATGACCGGCACCCGTGAATGTTCGGCGAACTCGGTCAGGGTTGCGTGGGCGTGGGTACGGATCATGATGGCATCGACCATCCGCGACAGCACCTTGGCACTGTCGCAGATCGGCTCGCCGCGCCCCAGTTGGGTATCGCGCGGCGAAAGGAAGATGGCCTGGCCGCCGAGCTGGATCATGCCCGCTTCGAAGGACACCCGCGTGCGCGTCGAAGACTTTTCGAACACCATCCCCAGCACGCGGTTTTTCAAAGGCTCGAACAGCACGCCGCGGTTACGCAGGTCTTTTAGCTCGATGCCTCGACGGACCACGCCGAGCAATTCGTCAGCAGTGAAATCCATCAGGGAGAGAAAGTGCCTAGCGCTCATGATTGACTACCTTAATTACAACGTTTTGCAGGTGCGCCGTTGAGTTTTCTTGACAACGGGCATGACCTGCGGCGTAAGCCGCACGGAGCGGACAGGAAAGGGAAGGACGCAATACTATAATTAAATGTCGCCCGAAACCAAGGGGGGCACCCTTTGCATTATCGGAGCTTCCGCTCACTCCGAGCGCTAGTGCGTTGTTTATTCATTACATCTTTTGTACAGGGGTAGGCCAGGGGCGTGCAAACGCCAGCGTCCGAGCTTGCACTTGGCTCAGGCCCACTTCGCGACGTGCGAACCGCCCTGCGCGGTCCTGCCCACGGCACGCGTCAGCATCACCGAGCAGCGTGATCAGGTTTCCGATACAATGCGGCACCGTGCCGACGAATCTGTCGGAAAGTTCAGCAGAGGTGCTTCATGGATATCATCGAAACAATCAAAGAGCAGATCGCCAACAACACCATTCTGCTCTATATGAAAGGCTCCCCCAATGCGCCGCAGTGCGGCTTTTCGGCCAAGGCCTCGCAAGCTGTGATGGGCTGTGGTGAGAAGTTCGCGTATGTCGACATCCTGCAGAACCCTGAAATTCGCGCCAACCTGCCCAAGTACGCCAACTGGCCAACCTTCCCGCAACTGTGGGTAGGTGGCGAGCTGGTCGGCGGCAGCGACATCATGATGGAGATGTTCGACAACGGCGAGCTGCAAACCCTGATCAAGGACGCCGCTGCCAAGGCCAAGGCTGCCCAAGCCTGACTCCACTGGCGGGCCGGGCAGCCCACTGCTCGCCCGGTAGCCCACGAAAAAGCCCCGCTACGCGTAAACGTAGCGGGGCTTTTTCGTGCAGGCGGGGTGTTATTCTTCGCCCATCTGCGATTGCAGGTAGTTCTCGATGCTGATCTTGTCGATCAGGCCCAGCTGGGTTTCCAGCCAGTCGATGTGCTCTTCCTCGGACTCGAGGATGTCTTCGAGCATGTCGCGACTGCCGAAATCACCGACCGTTTCGCAATGCGCGATAGCCGCTTTCAGATCCAGCAGACCCTTGCGCTCGAGCTTGAGGTCGCATTCGAGCATTTCCTGGGTGTGTTCACCGATGAGCAGTTTGCCCAGGTCCTGGACGTTGGGAATGCCTTCGAGGAACAGAATGCGCTTGATGAGCTTGTCAGCATGCTTCATCTCATCGATGGATTCCTTGTACTCGTGCTTGCCGAGCTTGTTCAGGCCCCAGTCTTCGTACATGCGAGCGTGCAGGAAGTATTGATTGATCGCGACCAGCTCGTTTCCGAGGATCTTGTTGAGATGCTGGATGACGCTGATATCGCCTTTCATGTCTGGGTGCCTGCCGTGTGAAGTGTGCCAATGACCGAAGTTTGAGCGCCACCACTCAGACTGTCAAACCTAAGTTATTGAATAATAAGTGAAAATTAATAGGAATAAGAATGTTTGTGAACCGCGTTGGCACGCTAACTTATTGAATTTTAGGCATAAAAAAACCGGACAAGAGGCCCGGTTCTTCAAATAGGGTGTTTTACGCCGCAGTAAATTCTGCAGGATAAGCCGAAGCGGTTTGCTGGCTGAGCTGCAATTCCGTCAGGGTTTCACGAACCACTTGCTTGGCTAGGCAGGCGCATTTACCGCACTGCGTTCCCACCTGGGTGGCTTCGCGTACTTCCCGGTAGCTACAGCATCCTTCGTAGATCGCTTCGCGGATCTTACGATCGGTGACACCGACACAAAGACACACATACATGGGGCTGACCATCGCTGGGTGGTTCGATGGTTTGGAGCTTAATGGTAATGATAATGCTTGTCAAAACACCTGCTGCATCCTCGCAGTCAGAGCGACCGGCGGTAGATTCGGACTGTCACCTCAAGGTGTGTATGATGGGCGGCCTTGTGTAATCCCGGGTGATGTCGTTCCCCGGGTGACAACCGTTTCCCCCTCATCAGGAGATAAAGAATGAGCGTACTCGTTGGCAAGAAAGCCCCAGACTTCACCGTACCTGCCGTCCTCGGCAGCGGCGAGATCGTCGACAGCTTCAACCTGGCCTCGGCCATCAAGGGCAAGTACGGCCTGGTGTTCTTCTACCCACTGGACTTCACCTTCGTCTGCCCGTCCGAGCTGATCGCCCTGGACAACCGCATCCCGGACTTCGTCGCTCGCAACGTGGAAGTGATCGGTGTCTCCATCGATTCGCACTTCACCCACAACGCCTGGCGTAACACGCCGGTCAACAATGGCGGCATCGGCCAGGTGAAGTACACCCTGGCTGCCGACATGACCCACGAAATCTGCAAAGCCTACGACGTCGAGTCCGAAGGCGGTGTCGCGTTCCGTGGCGCGTTCCTGATCGACACCAATGGTGTGGTTCGCTCGCAGATCATCAACGACCTGCCACTGGGTCGCAACATGGACGAGTTGCTGCGTCTGGTAGACGCCCTGCAATTCCACGAAGAGCACGGCGAAGTCTGCCCTGCCAACTGGAAGAAAGGCGACAAGGGCATGAACGCTTCGCCTGAGGGTGTCGCTGCCTACCTGAGCGAAAACGCTGGCAAGCTGTAAGCCTTCGCCAGATACGAAAAAACCGGCCTGCGAGGGCCGGTTTTTTTTGGGCGTGTTTCAGCCCGGACATCAGTCGTTGAAGTCGCGCCAGCCGCCCATGTCTTTCCAGCGATTGACGATGGAGCAGAACAGCTCGGCGGTCTTTTCCGTGTCATAGCGCGCCGAGTGGGCTTCGCGGCCATCGAAATCGATGTCGGCGCTCTGGCAGGCACGTGCCAGAACGGTCTGACCGTAGGCCAGGCCGGCGAGGGTGGCGGTGTCGAAGCTGGAAAACGGGTGGAACGGGTTGCGCTTGATGTCAGTGCGCGCTACGGCGGCATTGAGGAAGCCCAGGTCGAAGCTGCTGTTGTGCCCGACCAGGATTGCGCGCTTGCAGCCATTGGCCTTGAGGGCCTTGCGCACGCCCCGGAAGATGTCCGTCAGTGCCACATCTTCATTGACGGCCATGCGCAGCGGATGGTCGAGCTTGATCCCGGTGAATTCGAGGGCTGCGGCTTCGACGTTGGCGCCTTCGAAGGGCTCGACGCGGAAGAAGTAGGTGTGCTCGGGGAACAGGAAACCCTTTTCGTCCATGCCGATGGTGACCGCCGCGATTTCCAGCAAGGCATCGGTGGCGCTGTTGAAACCGCCGGTCTCGACGTCCACCACCACCGGCAGGTAGCCGCGGAAGCGCTCAGCCATCGGGTGACGCGTGCCTGGGCCGCCGGAGGTGTCCTGCTCGTCTTCGTAGTGTTCGTCGCTCACGCTTGGGTCTCCAGCAGGCGCCAGCGCAGGGTTTCACCTGCGCGTAGCGGAATCACGGTCTGCTCGCCGAACGGCAGGCTGTCAGGGGCGGTCCAGTCTTCGCGCACCAGGGTGATGTTGTCGGTATTGGCCGGCAAGCCATAGAATGCCGGGCCGTGCAGGCTGGCGAAGCCTTCGAGCTTGTCCAGCGCGTCACGCGACTCGAATGCCTCGGCATAGAGCTCGATGGCGGCGTAGGCGGTATAGCAGCCGGCGCAACCGCAGGCGTTTTCCTTGGCATGCCGCGCGTGTGGCGCCGAATCAGTGCCCAGGAAGAACTTCGGGCTGCCACTGGTAGCCGCATCGAGCAGCGCCACCTGATGGGTGTTGCGCTTGAGGATCGGCAGGCAGTAGAAGTGCGGGCGGATACCGCCCACCAGCATGTGGTTGCGGTTGTACAGCAGGTGCTGCGGGGTGATGGTTGCGCCCACGTTGGCGTCAGCCTCGCTGACGAACTGCGCGGCATCGCCTGTGGTGATGTGCTCGAAGACTACTTTGAGGTCAGGGAAACGCTCGACCAGACGGCGCATGTGCTCGTCGATGAAGCGCTTTTCACGGTCGAACACGTCGATCTCGGGGCGCGTCACTTCGCCGTGCACCAGCAGCGGCAAGCCGGTTTCGGCCAGAGCTTCGATGGCCGGGAAAATCTTGTCGATGCTGGTCACGCCGGAGTCGGAGTTGGTCGTGGCGCCTGCCGGATAGAGCTTGGCGGCATACACGAAGCCACTGGCCTTGGCCGCCAGGACGTCCTCGCGGGTGGTGCGGTCGGTGAGGTACAGCACCATCAGCGGCTCGAAGCGGCTGCCCGCTGGACGGGCGGCGAGGATGCGTTCGCGATAGGCGCCGGCTTCATCGGCACTGCGCACCGGGGGTACCAGGTTCGGCATGATGATGGCGCGGGCGAAGGTGCGTGCGACATCCGCAACGGTGTGACGCAGGACAGCACCATCGCGCAGATGGATGTGCCAGTCGTCGGGGCGCAGGAGGGTCAGGCGATCGGACATTGGGGATTCCAGGCGGGTCGAACTCAGGGCGCCAATGCTACCGGAAAAGCGTCGTCCGAGCATCTGCGCTACCAAGGCTGCCGCGCCACTATCAAGTTTTACCCGACACGTCCGATAGCCTGCAGGTATGCCGCAACGATTCATGGAGCCACCTGTGCGCCAGCGTTACCTGTTCATCCTCACGCTGCTCGCCAGCCTGCCAGCAGGGGCCATGACCCTGCAGAGCCGTCTGGAAGACGTCGCCTGGAAGGTCGAGGGCGATCAGTTCGAGTGCCGTCTGGTCCAACCCATCAAAGGTTTCGGCAGCGGTGAATTCGTTCGCCGTGCCGGCGAGCAGCCGACGTTCAGCCTGCGTTCCGACAGCCACTTGCTGGGCACGGGCAGCGCCTCACTGCTGGCCGCCGCTGCGCCCTGGCAGCCGGGGCGCGGCGATGTCAGCCTCGGCCAGGTGCGCCTGGCAGCCACTGGCCTGCTGTTCACCTCGACCCAGGCCCAGGCCAGTCGGGTGATCAGCGGCTTGCTGGACGGGCGCAGCGCCGTGGTGCGCAAAGCCTCCGGCATGGGCGGGCAGGCTATCGAAGTGCGCGTGCTGCCAGTCAGTTTTGCCAAGGGGTTCGAGGACTATCTGGCCTGTGCAGGCAAGTTGCTGCCCATGAACTACGACCAGGTGCGGCAGACCCAGGTCGCGTTTCCCGGCACGGGCACCGAGCTCGACAGCGCCGCGCGTGCGCGGCTGGATCTGATTCTGGCCTACATCAAGGCCGATCCATCGGTGAACCACATCGAGCTCGATGGCCACTCCGACAACAGCGGCAACCGCCTGAGCAACCGCGACATGTCGCGCCGCCGCGCGCTGGCCGTGGCCGATTACCTGGTCAGCCATGGCGTACCGATGGAGCAGATTCTGGTGCGCTTCCACGGCGAGCGTTATCCCCTGGTGAAGAACAACACCGCCGCCAACCGCGCGCGCAATCGGCGGGTGAACATTCAGCTCGAGCGCGTCACCCCGGCGCCTCAAGCTGCCGAGAACGCTGCGCAGAAACCGTTGCAGGCCCCTGCCGAGGCGGGCTCAGCCGCGGCTGAGGGCAAGGCATCCACGCCAGCTTCCGGATCCTCCGGCACGCCAGCTTCCGGATCCTCCGGCACGCCTGCTGCTCAGCCGGCCGCATCGAATCCGCCGGCCGCCCCTGCTCAAGGCAAGCCGTGATCAGGACCGGCCTGCAGGTGCGCGGCCGGCCACTGTCGCTTTGTCATCACAAGCTGTCGCGCCCCTGTAAATCTGCGCGCAAGGCCGGTAGAATCGGAGGCTTTCCGTACAACCCCGTGGAGTGATGGCATGGCGGACGTAAAGAAGGTCGTACTGGCGTATTCCGGCGGCCTTGATACTTCGGTGATTCTCAAGTGGCTGCAGGATACCTACGACTGCGAAGTGGTGACCTTCACCGCTGACCTCGGTCAGGGCGAAGAGGTCGAGCCGGCTCGCGCCAAGGCCCAGGCGATGGGCGTCAAAGAAATCTACATCGACGATCTTCGCGAAGAGTTCGTGCGTGATTTCGTCTTCCCGATGTTCCGCGCCAACACCCTTTACGAGGGTGAGTACCTGCTGGGTACTTCCATCGCTCGCCCGTTGATCGCCAAGCGCCTGATCGAAATCGCCAACGAGACCGGCGCTGACGCCATCTCCCACGGCGCCACCGGCAAGGGCAACGACCAGGTTCGCTTCGAGCTGGGTGCCTACGCGCTCAAGCCAGGCGTCAAGGTCATTGCGCCGTGGCGCGAATGGGACCTGCTCTCGCGCGAGAAGCTGATGGACTACGCCGAAAAACACGCTATTCCAATCGAGCGCCACGGCAAGAAGAAATCGCCGTACTCGATGGATGCCAACCTGCTGCACATCTCCTACGAAGGCGGCGTCCTGGAAGACACCTGGACCGAGCACGAAGAAGACATGTGGCGCTGGAGCGTCTCGCCGGAAAATGCCCCCGACCAGGCGACCTACCTCGAGCTGACCTACCGCAACGGTGACATCGTGGCCATCGACGGCGTCGAGAAGAGCCCGGCTACCGTACTGGCTGAACTGAACGCCATTGGCGGCGCCAACGGTATCGGCCGTCTCGACATCGTCGAGAACCGTTACGTGGGCATGAAATCGCGTGGCTGCTACGAAACCCCAGGCGGCACCATCATGCTGCGCGCCCACCGCGCCATCGAGTCGATTACCCTCGACCGCGAAGTGGCTCACCTCAAAGACGAGCTGATGCCCAAGTACGCCAGCCTGATCTACACCGGTTACTGGTGGAGCCCGGAGCGCGCGATGCTGCAGCAGATGATCGACGCTTCCCAGGTCAACGTGAACGGTGTCGTGCGCCTGAAACTGTACAAAGGCAACGTGACGGTCGTGGGCCGCAAGTCCGATGACTCGCTGTTCGATGCCAACATCGCGACCTTCGAAGAAGATGGCGGCGCCTACAACCAGGCCGATGCTGCAGGTTTCATCAAGCTCAATGCCCTGCGCATGCGCATTGCGGCGAACAAGG
This sequence comes from Pseudomonas sp., assembly GCF_032058845.1. Taxonomy (GTDB): domain Bacteria; phylum Pseudomonadota; class Gammaproteobacteria; order Pseudomonadales; family Pseudomonadaceae; genus Aquipseudomonas. Next base: position 64,605 of record NZ_DAMCCR010000010.1, read on the forward strand.
GTCGTTCGCTGCTCTGACGCCCAGTCGTAGTCGAAAGAACCCCGGCCAGTGGCCGGGGTTTTTTATGGTGCGCCAGGCATGGCGCGTCGCGCGCAAGCGCAACCCGCTTGGTTGTGGTG
>NZ_DAMCCR010000011.1:0-36604 GCF_032058845.1 Pseudomonas sp.
AACCACCAGAAGCTGAAGGTGGTGCCCAGAGACGGAGTCGAACCGCCGACACGAGGATTTTCAATCCTCTGCTCTACCGACTGAGCTATCTGGGCGACGGGGCGAATTAAATAGCTTTTCAGAGGGTGCGTCAACGACTTTTTGAAAATTTATTAAATTAATTCCGTCGCTTACGATTTTTCGGTCACGCGCTGGGCGGCACGTAGCCTTCTGCCTGAGCGTAATCTTCGCCGGCAAAGAACTTGTCCATTTCCGCCTGGAGGAATTTGCGGTCCTCGGCGTTCATCATGTTCAGGCGCTTCTCGTTGATCAGCATGGTCTGGTGCTTCTGCCAGTCTTCCCACGCCTGGCGCGAGATGTTGTCGAAGATGTCCTGGCCTTTGGCGCCGGGGTAGGGCGGGCGCTCGAGGCCGGGCAGTTCCTGGTTCAGCTTGCGGCACATCACGGTGCGGGTCATGCGGCGTCTCCTGCAGCCAGTTGGTCGGCTGCGCGTTTGAGCAAAGTCTTGACCGGGGCAGCGAGGCCCAGGCGCGGCGGGGTGGCGAGGTTATACCAGAGCCAGTCGGCCTCAGCCACGTGGCCCACGGCCTGCTCGACCTGGACCAGCCAGGGTTCGATGGCCAGCTGGAAGTGGCTGAAGGTGTGAGTCAGGCCGAGCAGCGCATGGCGCTGTTGCAGGTGCAGGCCGTGCTGGTCGGCGAGGGCATCGATCTGTTCCAGGCTGTCCAGCTCCGGCAGGCTCCACAATCCGCCCCAGAGCCCGGTGGACGGGCGCCGGTAAAGCAGGATCGCGCCTTCAGGGTTGGCCAGCAGCGGCATCAGCGTGCGGCGCTGGGGCAGGGTCTTGCGCGGCTTGGGTTCGGGGTAGTGGGTTTCCTGGCCCAGCAGGTGCGCCTGGCAGCCCTGCTGCAGCGGGCAGATCAGGCAACTGGGGCGGCTGCGGGTGCAGATCGTTGCGCCCAGGTCCATCATTGCCTGGGTGTAATGGTTCACCCGGGTCATGGGCGTGAAGCGCTCGGCCGCGGCCCACAGCGCGTTGGCCACCTTCGGCTCGCCGGGGTAACCGGCCTGCGCGGTGTAGCGGGCCAGTACACGCTTCACGTTGCCGTCGAGGATGGGTGCGCGGATGTTCATGCTGATACTGGCGATGGCGCCCGCCGTGGAGCGGCCAATGCCCGGTAGCTCGGTGAGGGCCTCGACGCTGCGGGGGAACGCGCCCTCATGCTCGGCCACCACGATCTTGGCGGCCTTTTGCAGGTTGCGCGCGCGGGTGTAGTAGCCCAGGCCGGTCCACAGGTGCAGCACTTCGTCTTCCGGCGCTTCGGCCAATGCCTGCACCGTGGGCAGTGCCTGCATGAAGCGGTCGAAGTAGTTGAGCACGGTGCTCACCTGGGTCTGCTGCAACATGATTTCCGACACCCACACCCGGTACGGGTTGATGGCCTGCTGCCAGGGCAGGCCGTGCCGGCCGTGGCGGTCGAACCAGTCCAGCACTGCGCTGGAGAACTGCGTGGGGCTCATCGCTTGAACAGCCCCTTGAGCGCGTCTTTGAGTTCAGGGCTCACTTTGTCTCCCAGTTTTTCATCGAGTTTTTCGTCAATCTTGTCTTTGAGGCGATTGCCGGCCAGTTTTGCCGCCACCTGGCCCAGGCCGTCCTTGTCCAGACGGCAGGCTTTGGCGCCAAGCTCCATCGGGCCGCGGCAGCGCAGTGGCAGCTCCACGCCCACATAGCGCTCGTTGACCTGGCAGGCCGGGTCGGGCATGGCGCGTTGATCGCCTTCGACGATCACGCCCACGCGGTAGTCCATGGCGAGCACACGCAGGTCGAGGTCACCGTTGCCATTGAGGGTCAGGCCAGGGATGCGCACTTTCAGGTCCGGGTTGCTGGCCACGCCATTGCGGATCACCACGCTGCCGCGCAGCTCGTTGAACGGCGTGTCCTTGCCGCGTGCCTCGCCGCTCAGCTGCTTGCGGTTGAGGGTGGCGATGGCCTGGCACAGTTGCTGTTCGATGTTGGCATCGACCAGTACGCCGTTGTTGATGGTGAAGCTGGCGTTGCCGTTGAGCGTGTCGATCAGTGCTTTCTGGCTGTTGCCGGTGGCCGTGAGATCGCTCGACAGGGTCAGCAGGCCCTTGAGCGGCGGCGCCTTGTCCGGGTTTTGCGACGTGATGAAGTGTTCCACCGGCACGCGGTTGATCTGCGTGTTAACCCCGATCTGCGGCACGGCCGGGCGCACGTCGGCGCTGCCGTGGGCGGCGAAGGTGCCGTTGTAGAGGTTGCCGCGCAGGCTCTGCAGAGTCAGCAGGCCGCCCTGCCCGGTGGCCTTGAGCTCGGCCTGTTTGATCGGCAGCTTGTTCAGGGTCAGCGCGCCGAAGTTCAGCTCGGCTTGCAGGTCAAGGGCGCGCAGACGGTCGACGGGCAGCAGTTTGTCGTTGCTCCAGGCCACTTGGGTCGGGGCGTCTGGCAGCGGGGTGCTGCCTGCGCCAGCGACGGCTTCCTGCTGGCTGACTTCGGCCCGGCGCGCCGCCTTGGCACCCTTGGCTTCGTCGCTCTTGGCCGGCAAGTAGCGGTCGGCATCGAAGGTGTCGGCCTTGAGGTTCACGCGCAGCGCCTGGCGGGCGAAGTCTTCGATGGCCACGCGGCCGGTGAAGGTGCTGTCGTCCAGCTTCACGTTCAGCGCATCCAGCGCCAGGCTGGTCTGGCTGCCCTGCAGGCGAGTGACCACCTCCAGCTTGTTGAAGGCCGTGGGGTCAGCGGTGGCGGGGAGCGGATGGCCGATGCCGTCGAGGAACGTGCGTACATCGAACTGGGCAATCGACAAGCCGCCGCTGACCTGCGGCGTGCTGTCCAGATCACGTGCGCTCAGCTCGCCAAGCGCGCGCAGCTGGTTCGCAGACACCTTCAGCCCGGTCCATTCGGCGACGTTCGCTGCCAGATCGACCATGACTTGGCCTTGCGCTACGAACGTCAGGGTCTTGCCTGATAGCGGCTCGCCCGAGGTTTCACCCGACAAGCGCATGTCATCGAGGTTGTAGCGCTTGGCCTGGCGGTCGAAACGCAGGTCGCCGGTCAGCTCGCTGCGGACCTTGAGGTTCGGCTGGCCAAGGCTGAAGAAGCCGCTGGCCTTGAGTGGAATGGTCGCGCCCTGGTGCACGGCGCCGCTGCTCAGCTGGATGCTTTCGGCATTGAAGGTCTGGCCGCTTTTTTCATCGGTGTACTGCACACGGGCGTTGTTCACCGTGAGGCTGTCGATGTCGAGCTTGACTGGCCGCTCGTTGCTCGGCTGGCCCGATTCAGTGGAGGCAGGCGGCGTTTGCGCGGTGCTGCCAGCCTCGTTGCTGCCCTGGGCTGGCAGCGGCTTGCCGAAGTCTTCCCAGTTGCCACGGCCTTCGGCATCACGGTTGAGGATAAGGTTGAGGCCTTCGACCCGCACGTCGCTCATCTGCACTTCCTTGCGCAGCAGCGGCAGCACGCGCACCGACAGACCGAGCATCTGCAAGTCGGCAAACGGCGCCTTGGGCGCGTTCAGGGTGGCGATGCTGGCGTCATGCAGCTCCAGGCCCAGCCAGGGAAACAGGCTCCAGCCGATGTCGCCATTGAGCGTCAGCTCGACATGCGCCTTGTCCCGGGCCAGTTGGCGGATCTCGTCTTTGTAGTCGTTGGGATCGAAAAGGTGGGTCAGGGCAAAGCCCAGCGCCACGATGATCAGCAGCAACCCGAGCAGCCCCAACCCCAGGATTTTGCCGAACGCTTTCATGGGCGAGTCCTTGTAGTTCAGTTTCTGAAAAGTGAAGCGCCAGAGTATAGCGCCGCAGCGTGTGTCCTCGACTACTCGGCAGGGCAGCGAGCGCCCGTGTCGACGTCGACAGCACGATGAAGGTGCGGTTTCGACAGTCGCACCGGGCACAGTTCCGCATTCGTCTACCCAGCGGACAAATAACGATGGCCAGATGATCTCACTGGCCCCCGCAACTGCTACCCTTGCAACGTGTTCGCAGCGACCGCGACGCTTTGTCGCGCACGTTGCCCTCAACGGCCGCTGCTGCCTTGCGTGCAGCTACCCAGAGCCGGGCATGCAAATAGCGAACATTGCCCACTTATAAAAGGAAAACCCTATGTCTAGCAGCACGACTGCAGGAGGCCAGGCCCACCGTCCTGGCTTCCTGTCCAAGGAGCGGATCATCGCCCGGCCCGGTTTCAACCGCTGGCTGGTTCCACCGGCAGCATTGGCCATTCACTTGTGTATCGGTATGGCCTATGGCTTCTCGGTGTTCTGGCTGCCGCTGTCGCAGTCACTGGGGATCACCGCGCCGATCGTCTGTTCACCGGACATGGGGTTCATCGCCAAGCTGTTCACCAACGAGTGTGACTGGCCGATCTCGATGCTCAGCTGGATCTACACGCTGTTCTTCGTCTTCCTCGGTTGCTCGGCCGCCGTACTCGGCGGCTGGCTGGAACACGCCGGGCCGCGCAAGGCGGGCCTGGTGTCGGCGCTGTGCTGGTGTGGCGGCATGCTGATCTCGGCCATTGGCGTGAAAACGCACCAACTGTGGCTGATGTGGCTCGGCTCGGGCGTAATCGGCGGCATCGGCCTGGGGCTGGGCTATATCTCGCCCGTGTCGACCCTGATCAAGTGGTTCCCGGACAAGCGCGGCATGGCCACCGGCATGGCGATCATGGGCTTTGGTGGCGGCGCGATGGTCGGTGCACCGCTTGCCACGGCGCTGATGGGCCACTTCGCCACTGGGCAGGACGTGGGTGTGTGGCAGAGCTTCATGGTGATGGCCGCGATCTATTTCGTGTTCATGGTCGCGGGTGCGCTGACCTACCGTGTACCACCGACCGGCTGGAAGCCCGAAGGCTGGGTGCCGCCGGCCAAGAAAGCCGGCAACGGCATGGTCACCGACCGCCATGTGCACGTCAGTGTGGCCTGGAAAACCCCGCAGTTCGCACTGGTCTGGCTGGTGCTGTGCCTGAACGTGTCGGCCGGTATCGGCATCATCGGCATGGCCTCGCCGCTGTTGCAGGAAGTGTTCGCCGGCAAGCTGCTGGGTAACGGCCTGAGCTTCAGCGAACTGAATGCCGCGCAACTGGCGCAGATCGCCGCCATCGCCGCAGGTTTCACCGGCTTGCTGAGCCTGTTCAACATCGGTGGGCGTTTCTTCTGGGCGTCGTTCTCCGACTACATCGGCCGCAAGAACACCTACTTCGCGTTCTTTGCCTTGGGTGTGGCGTTATACGCGCTGGTGCCGAACATGGGGCATCTGGGCAACGTGGCGCTGTTCGTTGCCGCGTTCTGCATCATCCTGTCGATGTATGGGGGTGGTTTTGCCACGGTTCCGGCCTACCTGGCTGACCTGTTCGGTACGCAGATGGTCGGCGCCATCCACGGTCGGCTGCTGACTGCCTGGGCGGCTGCCGGGGTGCTCGGGCCGGTGCTGATCACCTACCTGCGTGAGTCGCAACTGGCGGCCGGCGTGCCGCGCGCCGCTGCGTACGACATGACCCTGTATATCCTGGCCGGGCTGCTGGTGCTGGGCTTCCTCTGCAACGCGCTGATTCGTCCGGTCGCTGAGAAGTACTTCATGACCGACGCACAGCTGGCCGCCGAACGCGCCCTGAGCCACGACAAGGGTGCCGACGGCGCGCAGTCGCTGGAATGGAGTGCGGCGCCGGGCAGTACGCCGCTGGTGCTGCTGGCCTGGGCCGTGGTGGTGATTCCGCTGGCGTGGGGTATCTGGATCACCCTGCAGAAGACGGCGGTGTTGTTCCACTAAGCCGATGGAGGCCGGTCTGGCGCAAGGCTGACCGGCCATTTCAAGCCCGTATGTCTCAGGGCCTGCGGCACCTGTTTATGGCTTCAGCCCGATGGACGGAGAAACCTATCCAGGGCCGGCTGGATTCCCCTGCCAGGGCGCGGCGGCTGGGTCGGGCCGGCTGCGCCGCCCTAGTCCGAGCCATGCGGGTTGACGGGTAAAGCGCGACGGTGGCCCTTTAACCGATGCTGCCTCTGCCTGCACTTCTGCGAAACGCCCCGCATCACCCCCCTCATCTGCAACTGCGCCTCGCACAACCCGCCCCCTGTCGTCCTGCCATATGTCATGCGCGTATCAAGCCGCCGCCATCTGGGCCTATAATGTTGCCCTTTTCGCCCAATGATTCTGCGGAGCTGGTGATGGTTGAACGTATGGCGTCCGTCGAGCGCAACACCCTGGAAACTCAGGTCAAGGCCTCGATCAACTTGGATGGTACTGGCAAGGCCCGGTTTGCTATCGGCGTGCCCTTCCTTGAACACATGCTCGACCAGATCGCCCGTCACGGGCTGATCGATCTGGACATCGAGTGCAAGGGCGACCTGCACATCGACGATCACCATACTGTCGAAGACGTCGGCATCACCCTCGGCCAGGCCTTCGCCCAGGCCGTCGGTGACAAGAAAGGCATCCGTCGCTACGGCCACGCCTACGTGCCGCTCGACGAAGCGCTGTCACGCGTGGTCATCGACTTCTCCGGCCGTCCTGGCCTGCAGATGCATGTGCCTTACACCCGTGCCAGCGTGGGCGGCTTCGATGTCGACCTGTTCCAGGAGTTCTTCCAGGGCTTCATCAACCACGCCCAGGTGACCCTGCACATCGACAACCTGCGCGGGCACAACACCCACCACCAGATCGAAACCGTGTTCAAGGCCTTCGGCCGCGCGCTGCGCATGGCCGTGGAGCAGGACGAGCGCATGGCCGGGCAGATGCCATCGACCAAAGGGTGCCTGTAAATGCAGACGGTCGCAGTAATCGACTACGGCATGGGCAACCTGCACTCGGTGGCCAAGGCGCTCGAGTACGTCGGTGCCGGCAAGGTCCTGGTCACCAGTGATGCCGCCGTGATCCGCGAGGCTGATCGCGTGGTGTTCCCAGGCGTCGGGGCGATCCGTGACTGCATGGCCGAAATCCGCCGCCTGGGCTTTGACAGCCTGGTGCGCGAGGTCAGCCAGGACCGCCCGTTTCTCGGCATCTGCGTGGGCATGCAGGCGCTGCTCGAACACAGCGAAGAAAACCAGGGTGTCGATTGCATCGGCCTGTTCCCGGGCCAGGTGCGCTTCTTCGGCAAGGGCCTGGAAGAGGATGGCGAGCACCTGAAGGTGCCGCACATGGGCTGGAACGAAGTCAGTCAGGCCATGGCTCACCCGCTGTGGCACGACATCCCTGACCAGGCCCGCTTCTATTTCGTCCACAGCTACTACATCAATGCCGGCAAGGCTGCGCAGGTGGTAGGTCGCGGTCACTACGGCGTCGACTTCGCTGCAGCCCTGGCCGAAGGCTCGCGCTTCGCCGTGCAGTTCCACCCGGAGAAGAGCCATACCCATGGTCTGCAATTGCTGCAGAACTTCATTGCCTGGGATGGACGCTGGTAAATGGCCGCCTCACGTAGCAAAGCCCCCTCGCTCACCCTCGCCCCCGAGCAGGAACGCGAGGCGCTCGACACCCTCAAGCGCTTTCTCGAAGACCGTTTCGAGTTGCAGCTGGGGTCGTTCGAGGTGGCCGAGGTGCTTGAAGTGATCGCCAAGGACATCGCGCCGCATTACTACAACCGGGCCATCGCCGACGTCCAGCTGCACCTCAGCGAACGCTTCGAGAGTATCGAGAGCGACCTGTGGGCACTGGAGAAAAGCTGAGCCTGTTACGCCAGATTCCGAGTGGGACCTTGATGCGGGTCGAGGCGGCGTTCGTGCAGTCGCGAGCGTCTCGCCCGAGCTTCGTCTCAAGACGTGCCACGCAGAACCTGGAACCGATCGCCGATCTGACATCTGACGCGCACTGCTTGCAGCCTGTCACCTGCAGCGTGCCGCTTTAAAGGAAAGAGCATGCTGATTATTCCCGCTATCGATCTGAAAGACGGTGCCTGCGTGCGCCTGCGCCAGGGCCGCATGGAAGACTCCACGGTGTTTTCCGATGACCCGGTGAGCATGGCCGCCAAATGGGTCGACGGTGGTTGCCGTCGCCTGCACCTGGTCGACCTCAACGGTGCATTCGAAGGCCAGCCGGTCAACGGTGAGGTGGTCACCGCCATTGCCAGGCGCTACCCGAACCTGCCGATCCAGATTGGTGGCGGTATTCGCTCATTGGAAACCATCGAGCATTACGTCAAGGCGGGCGTGAGCTACGTGATCATCGGCACCAAGGCGGTCAAGCAGCCTGAATTCGTGGCCGAGGCGTGCAAGGCGTTTCCGGGCAAGGTCATCGTCGGCCTGGATGCCAAGGACGGGTTCGTCGCCACCGACGGCTGGGCCGAAGTCAGCAGCGTGCAGGTCATCGACCTGGCCAGGCGTTTCGAGGCCGATGGCGTCTCGGCGATCGTCTACACCGACATCGCCAAGGACGGCATGATGCAGGGCTGCAACGTGCCCTTCACCAAAGCCCTGGCCGAAGCCACGCGTATTCCGGTGATCGCCTCGGGCGGTATCCATAACCTGGGTGACATCAAGGCCCTGCTCGACGCCAAGGCGCCTGGCATCATCGGCGCCATCACCGGCCGGGCCATCTACGAAGGCACCCTGGACGTGGCAGAGGCCCAGGCTTTCTGCGACGCCTACAACGGCTGAGGAGCGACCCATGGCGTTAGCCAAACGCATCATCCCTTGCCTGGACGTGGACAACGGCCGGGTGGTCAAGGGCGTCAAGTTCGAGAACATCCGCGATGCCGGCGACCCGGTGGAAATCGCCCGTCGTTACAACGAGCAGGGCGCTGACGAGATCACCTTTCTCGACATCACTGCCAGCGTCGATGGCCGTGACACCACCCTGCACACGGTCGAGCGCATGGCCAGTCAGGTGTTCATCCCGCTGACCGTGGGCGGTGGCGTGCGCAGCGTGCAGGACATCCGCAACCTGCTCAACGCCGGGGCCGACAAGGTGTCGATCAATACCGCGGCGGTGTTCAACCCCGAGTTCGTCGGTGAAGCAGCCCAGCGTTTCGGTTCGCAGTGCATCGTGGTGGCAATCGATGCGAAGAAGGTGTCCGCTGCCGGCGAGACGCCGCGCTGGGAAATCTTCACCCACGGCGGCCGCAAACCGACCGGGCTGGATGCGGTGGAATGGGCCAGGAAGATGGAAGCGCTGGGCGCCGGGGAGATTCTCCTGACCAGCATGGACCAGGATGGCATGAAGAGTGGTTTCGACCTGGGCGTTACCCGCGCGATCAGCGATGCGTTGGGTATTCCGGTGATCGCTTCGGGAGGGGTGGGCAACCTGCAGCATCTGGCCGATGGCATTACCGAAGGCCACGCCAGTGCAGTGTTGGCGGCGAGTATTTTCCACTTTGGGGAATACACCGTGCCTGAGGCAAAGGCCTACATGGCTTCGCGTGGCATCGTCGTGCGCTGAGAGGGAGTCGCTGCTAGCCGTGTGCGTTCTTGTCGAACGCACTGGGTGGCAGCCATGGGGCTGCTGCGCAGCCCATCGCGACTAAAGTCGCTCCTACAGATAGCATTCTTCTGTTGGAATGATTTTCTCTCGCTCAACACGCCCCTGTAGGAGCGGTTTTAACCGCGATGGGCCGCACAGCGGCCCCTTGGCTGCCACACAGCTCTGACGAGTCGAACGAAAGCGCCTGTACTGGGCCGTGCAACGGCCCAGACAACCTTACCCGTGGTTCTTGCCCAGCAGCGCGTGGTACAGCTCGGTATCGCCGAGAATCCCCACCACCTGGTTATTGTCCTGCAACACCAGCTTGTTACCGGTGTGGTAACGGATCTGCAGCGCTTCGCGCATGCCGATGTCGGCGTGCACCACGGTAGGTTTGCGACCCAGCGTCTCCACGGCCTGCCCCGGCGCCCAATGCTGCATGTCCAGGCCGTTCTGGCCCTGGCGCGCACGTTGCAGCGAGCCGCCTTCGCCCAGGTCGAGCCAGGCATCGTCGCCTGGGTCCAGGCACACCGAACCGTTGATGCGCTTGCACTGGTCCAGCGTGCGCATCAGGCTGCGGCCGCACAGCACGTTGAGCGGGTTGGTGTGGGCGACGAAGGTGCGCACATATTCATCGGCCGGGTTGAGCACGATTTCTTCCGGCTTGCTGTACTGGATGATCCGCCCGTCTTTCATGATGGCGATGCGCGTACCCAGTTTCAGGGCTTCGTCCAGGTCGTGGCTGACGAACACGATGGTCTTGCTCAGCTTGCGCTGCAGCTCCAGCAGCTCGTCCTGCAGGCCCTGACGGATCAGCGGGTCGAGTGCCGAGAACGGCTCGTCCATCAGCAGGATGTCGGCGTCCATCGCCAGCGCACGGGCCAGGCCCACACGTTGCTGCATGCCGCCTGAAAGCTCATCGGGGCGTTTGTTGCGCCACTGGGTCAGGCCCACCAGCTCAAGCTTTTCATCCACCAGCTTGCGCCGGTCCTTCTCCGGGCGACCCTGCATTTCCAGGCCGAAGCTGATGTTCTCGCGCACCGTCAGCCACGGCATCAGAGCGAACTTCTGGAACACCATGGCGATGCGCTTGGTGCGCATCATCTTCAGCTCGGCGGCCGAGCAATGGGCGATGTCGATGTGGTTGCCTTCATGCTCGACGAACAGCTTGCCGCGGCTCACGGTGTTGAGGCCGTTGATGCAGCGCAGTAGGCTCGACTTGCCCGAGCCGGACAGGCCCATCAGCACGCAGATTTCACCCTTGTTGATGTCCAGGTTGGCCTTCTCGACGCCCACCACCAGCCCGGTCTGCTTGAGGATCTGCTCGCGGGTCTTGCCTTCGTCGAGCAGGCTGAGCGCTTCACGCGGCTTGTTGGTGAAGATGACGTCGACATCTTCGAATCGGATGATGCTCATGCTTCACTCCTTGCCGGCGCTTCAGGTTGCTTGCAGATACGGTCGAGCATGATCGCCAGCAGGACGATCGCCAGGCCCGCTTCGAAGCCCAGGGAAATATCAGCCGTGTTCAGTGCGTTGACCACTGGCTTGCCCAGGCCATCGGCACCGACCAGTGCGGCGATCACCACCATCGACAGCGACAGCATGATGCACTGGGTGACACCCGCCGCGATGCTGGGCATGGCGTGGGGCAGTTCGATGCGGGTCAGCAACTGGCGGCGCGAGCAGCCGAAGGCTTTACCGGCGTCCATCAGTTCCTGTGGTACGTCGCAAATGCCCAGGTAGGTCAGGCGGATCGGCGCGGCGATGGCGAACACCACCGTCGAGATCAGGCCCGGCACCACGCCCAGACCGAACAGCGTCAGGGTCGGGATCAGGTAAACGAAGGTGGGAACCGTCTGCATCAGGTCGAGAACCGGGCGCAGTGCGGTGTAGAACATCGGTTTGTGCGCAGCGACGATGCCCAGCGGTACGCCAATGGCAACGCAGACGATAGTCGCGAAGCTGACTTGGGCGAGGGTTTCCATGGTCTCTTGCCAGTACCCCAGGTTGAGGATCAGCAGGAATGACACGGCGACGAAAACGGTCAGTGCGATCTTGCGCTGAATCAGGTGCGCAAGCGCGGCGAAGATGGCGATGAGGACGAGCGGGTTGAACCAGGTCAGGCCACTGGTGACCCCGTAAATCATGAACTCCAGGCCTTTGGCGATAGCATCGAAGTAGTTGGCGCCGATTTGCGTCAGCCACTCCACGAAGGTTGCCATGTACTGGCCTAGCGGTATTTTCTGATCGATGAGCATGATAGCGAGCTTCCACCTGCAAAGATTGAAATCAGTCCGGGGAGGGCACGGTCCCACCCCGCGGTAGTGCCTGGCAGCCGCTGCGACTGCCTGCTATTGCGTAAATCGTTATTGCGTCAGCTTGGCCTTCGCCGCCTCCAGCCCCGGTTTGCCGTCTACGGTGGTCACGCTTGCCAGCCAGGTGTCGAGCACCTGCGGGTTGTTTTTCAACCAGGCCTTGGCGGCCACGTCGGCTTTGGCCTTGTCGTCCAGCACCTTGCCCATCAGGGTGCTTTCCATGTCGAGGGTGAACGACAGGTTCTTCAGCAACTGGCCAACGTTGCTGCACTCCTGGGTGTAGCCCTTGCGGACGTTGGTGTAGACGGTGGCCTTGCCGAAATCGGGACCGAAGAAGTCATCGCCACCGGTGAGGTACTGCATGTGGAAGCGTTTGTTCATCGGGTGCGGTTCCCAGCCGAGGAAGACGATGTCCTCGGCGCGTTTGCCGGCGCGATCGACTGCCGCCAGCATTGCCGCTTCACTCGACTGCACGATCTTGAAACCTGCATCTTTCAAGCCAAAGGCGTTCTTGTCGATCATGCTCTGGATGGTGCGGTTGCCGTCGTTGCCCGGTTCGATCCCGTAGATCTTGCCGTCAAGTTCCTTCTTGAATTTGGGGATATCGGAAAAGTCCTTAAGGCCCTTGTCATACAGGGACTGCGGCACGGCGAGGGTGTACTTGGCGTTTTCCAGGTTGGCGCGAACGGTTTCGACGGTGCCGGCCTCGCGGTAGGCCTTGATGTCGTTTTCCATGGTCGGCATCCAGTTGCCGAGGAAGACGTCGATCTTCTTGCCTTCTGCCAGTGACTTGTAGGTGATGGGGACCGAGATCATGGTGGTCCTGGTCTTGTAGCCAAGGGCTTCGAGCACGGCACTGGTGACCGCAGTGGTCACGGTGATATCAGTCCAGCCAACGTCCGAAAATTGTACCGTCTGGCACTGCTCGGGCTCGGCGGCCTGGGCCAGCAGCGGTGCGGTTAACACAGCGGCCAGCAACAACGAGGGTGAGGCTTTCATGGGGTGGACTCCTTTAATTTTGTCTTCGGGTCGCGGAGGTTGCCGTGCCTTCTGTGGGCGTCGGTCAGCCAGGCCTGCGAGGTGCAGGTTGCGGGGCCGTGTAATACGAGTCGGATTCGATAATCCCCCAGCGCTGGGCATTCGCCTACTGCCAGGGTCGCATCCAGTGCAGCATAGGTCGCATCCAGTACGGGCGGTGTCGCTTAGAGATTGTTCCGCCCCAACAAGCGATCTTTTGCGTCCTGCGACGCTTCGAAAGCGGCTATTGCGGGCGTGCTCGCCCGCCAGGAGGGCGGGGCGCTGATGGACAAAAGTACGTCCGTTGCAGACGGCGAGGTCGTGGGTAAAAGCCCGATGATGCGTGCCTTCACAGTGGCCGCCTGCCGAGCCTGACAGGCCAGCCACGCTGCGCACGACGTGCACAGACAAGCCCATCAAGAGGTGATTCGACAATGGCCATCAGCGTGTTCGACCTGTTCAAGATCGGTGTCGGGCCTTCCAGCTCCCACACCGTCGGCCCCATGCGCGCCGGCGCCCTGTTCGTGCAGGGGCTGCGCGAGCGCCACGCGCTGGAACAGGTGCGGCGCATCGAAGTGCGCCTGTACGGCTCGCTCTCGGCCACCGGTGTCGGCCACGGCACCGACAACGCCACGATCATGGGCCTGATGGGCGAATGGCCTGACCAGATCGACCCTTCCCAGATCGGCCCACGGATCGCCGCGCTGCGCGAAACCGACACCCTGCAACTCGATGGCCGTTTGCCGGTGGAATTCGTCTGGGCGCGCGACATGCTGCTGATCGACGAAAACCTGCCGTATCACCCCAACGCCATGACCCTGGTCGCCTTCGGTGAACAGGGCGAGCTGCATCAGGACACCTACTACTCGGTCGGCGGCGGCTTCGTGGTCGACGCGGCCCAGGCCGCCAGCGGTGTGCTGGATGCCGACGAAACGGTGCTGCCGTACGATTTCAACAGCGCCGACGAACTGCTGGCCCTGTGCAAACAAAACGACATGCGCGTGTCGCAATTGATGATGGCCAACGAGCTGACCTGGCGTAGCGAAAGCGAGATTCGCGCCGGCCTGCTCAAGCTCTGGCACGCCATGCAGGAATGCGTGAGCAATGGCCTCAAGCATGAAGGCACGCTGCCCGGTGGCCTCAATGTGCGGCGCCGCGCCGCCAAGTTGCACCGCAACCTGCAGGAAGTCGGCAAGCCCAACGTGATCGGCTCGACCTTGAGCGCCATGGAATGGGTGAACCTGTTCGCCCTGGCCGTCAACGAAGAGAACGCCGCTGGCGGGCGGATGGTCACCGCGCCCACCAACGGCGCGGCAGGCATCATTCCGGCGGTGCTGCATTACTACATGCGCTTCTCCGACGCGGTCGATGAAAGCAACGTGGTCGACTACCTGCTGGCTGCCGCAGCGGTCGGTATCCTGTGCAAGAAGAACGCTTCGATCTCCGGCGCCGAAGTCGGTTGCCAAGGGGAGGTGGGCTCAGCCTGCGCCATGGCTGCTGCAGGCCTTGCCGACATTCTCGGCGGCACCCCTGCGCAGGTGGAAAATGCCGCCGAAATCGCCCTTGAACACAACCTTGGCCTGACCTGCGACCCCGTCGGTGGGTTGGTGCAGGTGCCTTGTATCGAGCGCAACGCCATTGCCTCGGTCAAGGCGATCAACGCGGTACAGATGGCCCTGCGCGGCGATGGCGAACATTTCATCTCGCTCGACCAGGTGATCCGCACCATGCGCGATACCGGCGCCGACATGCACGACAAGTACAAAGAGACCTCTCGCGGCGGCCTGGCCGTCAGCGCCATCGAGTGCTGATGCCCGTAATCGGGTCTGCCAGCCCTTGAATGCCCTGTTTTGGAACACACCGGTAACGCGCCGGCCGGTACGTGTTACCGCTGCCGGCGTCAGTGCCGGTGACAAGGGGGCATGTCGTTTCTGGACATGTTTCCTACGAGTGATACCGAAATGCTCAGTGCATAGAAGCAAACGCACTACTTCGGTATTTTCCGTTTTCCTACAGCCCTATCAGAAAGGTCCTAATTGACTGACCTATAGGTCGTTTTTCGACTTTATTGAACGCTGGATCAATTCAGGCATGCCAATTGCGTTGTAATTGGCAAAAGCTCCGCACACGAACCGGGGCCATTACAAGAAACAGTGCTCGCCTGAAGCACACCCTGTATTTGTGTGAGGAGAAATCACGATGACGTCGTCCACCTCCGGGACCCAGTCCCAGAACCGCACAGCCCCTCAATCCATCGGGTTTCTCCTGCTGGACAATTTCACCCTCATCTCCCTGGCCTCGGCGGTCGAACCGCTGCGCATGGCCAACCAGCTTTCGGGCCGCGAGCTGTATCGCTGGCACACGCTGACCCTCGATGGGGGGCAGGTCTGGGCCAGCGACGGCCTGCAGATCACTCCAGATGCCGCCATGCACGCAGCGCCCACCATCGATACCGTGATCGTCTGCGGCGGGGTGGGCATCCAGCGCACCGTGACCCGTGAACACGTCACCTGGCTGCAGGCCCAGGCCCGTCAGTCGCGCCGCCTGGGCGCGGTCTGCACCGGCAGTTGGGCGCTGGCCTGCGCCGGCCTGCTCGACGGCTTCGATTGCAGCGTGCACTGGGAATGCCTGGCCTCGATGCAGGAAGCCTTCCCGCGGGTCAACATGAGCACCCGCCTGTTCACCCTCGACCGCAACCGCTTCACCAGTTCCGGTGGTACCGCGCCGCTGGACATGATGCTGCACCTGATCAGCCGCGATCACGGCCGTGAGCTGTCGGCAGCGATCTCGGAAATGTTCGTCTACGAGCGCATTCGTAACGAACAGGATCACCAGCGCGTGCCGCTCAAGCACATGCTCGGCACCAACCAGCCAAAACTGCAGGAAATCGTCGCGCTGATGGAGGCCAACCTCGAAGAGCCGATCGATCTCGACGAGCTGGCGGTGTACGTCGCCGTCTCGCGCCGGCAGCTGGAGCGCCTGTTCCAGAAATACCTGCATTGCTCGCCGTCGCGCTACTACCTCAAGCTGCGCCTGATCCGGTCGCGGCAGTTGCTCAAGCAGACGCCGATGTCGATCATCGAAGTGGCGTCGGTGTGCGGCTTCGTCTCCACGCCGCACTTCTCCAAATGCTACCGCGAGTACTTCGGCATTCCGCCGCGTGACGAGCGCGTGGGTTCGAACACCACCCAACAGGTGGCAATGATGCCGATCCCGCAAGCGATGGTGCTGTCGCCGCACAGCGGCCCGATGGCCGCCTTGAGCCAGGCGCGCAACGAGTCGACGTTCGCCAGCGTGCGGTTGTAGAAGGGCCCACCACGCAGCGTAATGCTGTTCACTCGAGCTAAATCGCTATCACCTGGGGCTGCTCTGCAGCCCATCGCGGCTGAAGCCGCTCCCACAATATTGGACAGCCTGGACAACCTGTGGGAGCGACTTTAGTCGCGATGGGCCGCAAGGCGGCCCCAGTCACTTAGATGACAGCGTTACTACCACGCAGCGACTGTTCAGGTCAGTGGCTGTTGCCTGCACTGGGCCGGTCGAACCGGCCCACCCGCAACGATCAGCCCTGCTTGCTCCTGAACTGCGCCAGTGCGGGCAGCAACCGGGTGTCGATCGCCTGCCGCACAGCCGGGAGGATGGTCGCGCTGCCGGTGTACATCTGCTCGACCATGCCACGCAGCGCACGGGCGTTAGGCTCGGTCAAGCCGCGCACGGCGGCGGCGCAGGCATCGTTTGCGCTGGCCTCGGCAGGCATGGAGAAGCCCAATGCACTGAGGTGGCCACGCAGGTCGTGCTCATCGATCAGATCGGCATGCATCATGGTGAGTGTCCTTTGGCTGCGGTAATCGGTGGATCGATTCTGTGACCTGTCCACAGCGGCGGCAAGGGCAGAGTGATGGCGTGGCAGCTTTGGCTAAGAACAGGTCGTTTACGGCTAAATCCAGCGCAGCAGAAGTCAGCACACTGGGCTCATTCACGGTTCCCGGCGGGTTTGGTCACCCTCCAGCATGCACAGTGGATGCTCGCGCTTGGCCCCGGACGCTCACGGCTTTCCGGGGCTGTTTTTTTGCCCTGTAAACGCCCAGGGGTGGCGCGGCGCGTCCCCGATGAAAGGCTCGGCCTTTACAGTGCCAGCAGGTCTCCACGATCAGCGCCTGACCGGGCTGAGCGCTTGCGCCAAAGCCGCCACCCGCTGCGAATCACCGCCAGCACGCTGTGGGCCGATTCGGCGCTGTACGGCCAGGCGCTGCTGAACTCGACTACGCCAGGCTGAGCGGGCGTGACCGCCACTCGACGACCATCGAGTCGCCCTGAGCGTCTACCAGCGCTTGCAACGCCTGAGCGCTGTGCGTGCTGAACGGTGCAGACTTAGGCCCCGCCAGATCCACATGCAGCAGCATCTGCTCACTCGCCGCCAAGGCCTGATCAGTGCCCTCGCGGTGCAGCGTGTGGTAGGCCAGCAGGCGCTTTTTGTCGAAGCCGACGATGTGCGTCTTCACCCACACGTCGCTCCCCAGTCTGACCTCATGCAGATAGTTGATGTGCGCCTCCAGGGTGAACAGCGAATGACCGCTTTGGCCCCGGCTGTCGGCATCCAGGCCGATGCGCTCCATCAGCGTGTCGGTGGCGTAGCTGAAGATCAGCAGGTAGTAGGCATCGCGCAAGTGGCCGTTGTAGTCGACCCAGTCTTTCTGGATCGGGGTGCGGTAGGTGATCAGTGCAGGCATCGAACGCTCCTTGATTAGTCGCCAAAGGCCATGCCGTGTCGGGCCTTGCTGGTCTGTACGGCGTCCAGCACCGCCAGCAGGGTGTCGTCGCGGTAGCGCTCAAGGGCCGCGATGCTGCGTTCACCCAGTTGCTGTGCAGTGCCGTCGACCACGTCATCGATCAATTGCTCGGTGAGCTCCGGCGCGGGCAGGTAGGTCCAGGGCAGCTTCAGCGCCGGACCGAACTGTTGCATGAAATGGCGCATACCGGCGTCACCGCCGGCCAGGGTGTAGGTCAGGAAGGTGCCCATGAACGACCAGCGCAGGCCGGCGCCGAAGCGGATCGCGTCATCGATCTCGCCAGTGGTCGCCACGCCATCGTTGACCAGGTGCAAGGCCTCGCGCCAGAGCGCTTCGAGCAAGCGGTCGGCAATGAACCCCGGGACCTCCTTGCGCACATGTAACGGCCGCATGCCCAGGGCGTTGTAGACGGTTTTTGCCGCTTCGATGGCTTCGGGTGAGGTGTGGCGCCCGCCGACGATTTCCACCAGTGGCAGCAGGTATACCGGGTTGAACGGGTGGCCGACCACGCAGCGCTCCGGGTGGGTTGCCGATTCGTAGAACTCGCTGGGCAACAGCCCCGAGGTGCTGGAGCCGATGATCGCATCGGGCTTGGCGGCGGCGCTGATTCGGGCGTGCAGGTCGAGTTTCAGGTCCAGGCGTTCGGGGGCGCTTTCCTGAATGAAATCAGCGTCGCGTACGCAGGCTTCGATGGTGTCGACGAAGGTCAGCCGGCTTTGTGATGCGCCTGCTGCCAGGCCTTGTTTTTCCAGCGCCGGCCAGGCGTTGGCGACACGCTTGCGCAGCGCTTGCTCGGCGCCAGGGGCCGGGTCCCAGGCCACGACGTCCAGGCCGTGGGCCAGGGCGCGCGCTACCCAGCCGCTGCCGATGACGCCGCTACCCAAGGCGGCGAAGGTGTTGATGGTGGTGATGAATGGCATGTCGAATCCTCGGTGAAGGGCAGTGGCGGTAGTCGGTTAGGGTTGCGGGTGAGCGCGAGCGGCCACTCGACCGGCGTCGTGGCGGTCAAGGTTTTCCTTGCTGGGGCTGGCCAGGGTGATCGTGTTCCTTTACGGCTTTGCGCAAGCACTCAGTGCCAGGCAAAAGCCGATTCAATCGAGCGAGACGAGGCTGCCTGGTGCGCAGTGGCTGGTGACCTGGCAACGCCGCTGGGTGCATCTCAGCGGTGTTTGAGCTGCATCTTCTCTCGGCCTTCTGCGGGGGTGAGCACACGGGCGCCGAGGCGCGAGATGATTTCCACCGCACGCTCGACCAACTGGCCGTTGCTTGCCAGCACGCCACGGTCCAGGTACAGGTTGTCTTCCAGCCCGACCCGTACGTTGCCGCCGAGCAGTACCGCCTGGGCGGCCATCGGCATCTGCATGCGGCCAATGCCGAAGCCCGCCCAGGTGGCGCCGGCCGGCAGGTTGTCGACCATGGCTTTCATGGTCGCGGTGTCTGCCGGTGCGCCCCAGGGGATGCCCAGGCAGAGCTGGAACAGTGGGTCGTGCAGCAGCCCTTCCTTGATCATCTGCTTGGCGAACCACAGGTGGCCGGTGTCGAAGATTTCCAGCTCGGCCTTCACGCCCAGCTCAGTGATGCGTTTGGCGCCAGCGCGCAATTGCGCCGGGGTGGAGACGTAGATCGAGTTGCCATCGCCGAAGTTGAGCGTGCCGCAGTCCAGGGTGCAGATGTCCGGCAGCAGCGCTTCGATGTGGGCCAGACGTTCCAGCGGGCCGATCAGGTCGGTGCCGCTGCCAAAGTCCATGGGCGATTCGCCCGGGCCGATTTCCAGGTCCCCGCCCATGCCCGCAGTGAGGTTGACGATGATGTCCACGTCGGCTTCGCGAATGCGTTCCATCACCTCGCGGTACAACGCGACGTCACGGCTGAAGCGGCCGGTCTGTGGGTCACGGACATGGCAGTGGACCACGGTGGCCCCGGCCTTGGCGGCCTCCACGGCGGCGGCAGCGATCTGCTGGGGGGTGACCGGCACTAGGTGGCTCTTGCTGGCGGTGTCGCCCGCGCCGGTGAGGGCGCAGGTGATGATGATGTCGTGGTTCATGCGCGGTGGGTCCTTTGTCGGGTGGGTGCGGTCGTGGCTGTCGGCGGTTGGGTCGTGTGGTTCGGTCGTGTGGTTGGGTCTGGTTGGTCTGGGGTGTATGTCTGGCGGTCGGGGTTGGGGTTGGGGGGCGCCGGTGGGCCTGCTGTGCAGGCCTTCGCGGCTGAAGCCGCTCCTACAGCAGGACCTGCTTGCTGCCAGCCCCGATCGCAGCCACGACACAGCGCCCGTAGGAGCGGCTTTAGCCGCTAAGGCCTGCGCAGCAGGCCCATGCCAGCCCCTCTCTCTCTCTCAGTTCAGGCTCACGCTGTCCCCAGCCGGCTTGCCGTCGAAGGTCGTCACCCCCTGCAGCCAGCGGGCTTTGTCTTGCGGATGGTCCTTGAGCCATTGCCGGGCAGACGCCAGCGGATCCTTGCGATCCAGCAGTGGCTGCATCATGCGGCTCTCGTCCTCGGCGCTGAAGGTCAGGTTGCTCAGCAGGCGATAGGCATTCGGGCAGCGCTCGGCGTAATCCGGCGCGGTCACGGTCCACACCGTCGCGCGGCCCTCGTCAGGCCCGAGCGCGTTCTCGCTGTTGGCGAGATAGACCATGCCGCCCTTGACGTTGACGTTCATCGGGTGCGGCTTCCAGCCGAAAAACACCACGGCCTCGTTGCGCCGGATCGCCCTGTCCACGGCCGCCAGCATTCCCGCTTCACTGGATTCGACGAGGGTGAACTTGCCCAGCCCGAACTGGTTCTTGTCGATCATCGCCTTGATCTGCGTATTGGCCCCCGAGCCCGGCTCGATGCCATAGATCTTGCCGCCCAGCTCCTTGCTGAATTTCTGGATGTCGGCAAAGTTCTTCAGGCCTTTGTCAGCCAGGTATTTCGGCACGGCCAGGGTGGCCCGGGCATCGTCGAGGCTGGGCTTGTCGAGCACCTTCACCTGGCCGGCATCGACGAACGGCGTGATGGTCTTGGTCATGATGGGATTCCAGTAGCCCAGGAACATGTCCAGGCGCTGGTCACGAATACCGGCAAAGATGATCTGTTGTGAGGCGCTGGTCTGCTTGGTGCTGTAGCCCAGGCCATCGAGCAGAACATGCGCCATGGCGCTGGTGGCGATGACGTCGGTCCAGCTCACCACACCCAGGCGCACGTCCTTGCAGACGGCGGGCTCGGCGGCATACAGCGGGGTGGCGAACAGACTGCTCAGCGCAAGGGATAACAAACTGCGGCGGATCAAGCGGGGCATGGTGGCTCTCCATCGGCAGGGGGCTTTTTGTTCACGGGTCTCTGCGGACCGTGAATACACGCTACGCTGGCCACTGGTCCGCAACGCGCACGCTGGCGACCAGGATTTGCACTGTGGCGACCACTTCACTCAGAGGCCGAGATGCCCGACACCATCGATCTATTGCTGCTGCCGGGCTTCTCGGCCATGGGTTTCATCAGCGCCATCGAGCCGCTGCGGGTGGCCAATCGTTTCCGCGGCGCGCTGTACCGCTGGCGTGTGCTGAGCCTCGATGGCGGGGCGGTGGCGGCGAGCAATGGCATGTCGGTGAACGCCGATCAGGCCTTGGAGGAGGGCGAGCCGGGGCGGCTCTTGCTGGTGGTGTCGGGCTTCGAGCCGCTGCGCAGCTTCAGCCCGGCGCTGCAACAGGCGTTGCGCAAGCGCGATCATGCCGGCGTGGTGCTCGGCGGTATCGACACCGGTGCGGTGCTGTTGGCTGAAGCCGGCCTGCTCGACGGCTATCGCGCGACGGTTCATTGGGAGGCACTGGAGGCCTTCCGCGAGCGCTACCCGCGTTTGCAGGTGACCCAGGAGCTGTTCGAGATCGACCGTCGGCGTATTACCTGCGCAGGCGGCACTGCATCTATCGACCTGATGCTCGACCTGATCGCCCAGGCCCACGGCAGCGAGCTGGCGGTGCAGGTGTCGGAGCAGTTCGTATTGGGCAGGATTCGTCCGCGCCAGGATCACCAGCGCATGGAGATCGCGGCGCGTTACGGCATCAGCAACGGGAAGCTGGTGAAGGTGATCGGCGAGATGGAGCGTCACACCGAACACCTGCTCAGTACGCAGGCGCTGGCCGATAGCGTGCAAGTCAGCCTGCGCCAGTTGGAGCGGTTGTTTCGTCTCTACCTGGCAGCGCCGCCAAGGGCGGTGTACCTGAAGATTCGACTGGATAAGGCGCGGCAGTTGCTGAGTCAGACCGAGATGAGCATTCTCCAGGTCAGTGTCGCCTGCGGATTCGAGTCCTCGGCTTATTTTTCCCGCTGTTACCGAGCCGCGTTCAAACGTAGCCCACGAGAGGATCGTCGTGCTCAGGACAATGCTCATCAAAATGCCCATGCCGCAAAGTTTCAAGTGGTCATCGACTGATAAAACTGTCAGTTGGCAGCCTGTCGGCTTAGTGCTGGAATGATCACCTCAACGTGAATTGGACATTCAAGATGAAGCTGATCCGACTGGCCAAGGCGGGGCGTTTGATTGTATGGGGCGCGCTAATGTTTTCAGGGAGCGGCCAAGCGGCTGACGAAGAGCGTGCCGGTGCCGCGAGGGGTGAGCAAACCCCGTCTGTGAACGCTACGTTGACAGGCATCTCCGAGGGGTGTGAAGTGACGTGGGCGGATACCGATTCATTTTCGGGGTTTATGCATCCTGGCTGGTTAAACCGCGCGTCTTCGACCAAGCTCATTATTACTTCCGATCCGCAGCCGTTCTTTGAGGAAAGCGAATCAGGCTGGAATCTGAAAATGCGTCAGTTCGGGCTCAGGATCAACTCGGCACGTAGTGACAACGACTATATTCCACTGATCATCAACGGCGATATCACAAACTACGGCCACGGCAACGAGCGAAAGGCGTTTCGTCGGGAAATACAGCGCTTCCGTGATAGCCAACCGGGTCCCTTGATGCTGCCGGGGCTAGGCAATCATGACTATCAAGGCAATGTGAACGACTGCGCCAATAACGGATGCGCACGAGATGCCGTGTGTGACCAGATCATCTGGACAAAAGCCATCGCTGCAGCCACCCCAGGCATGAAATTCGATCACCACTACAGCCCAAGCCAGAGGCGCCACACAGGCTCGTTGGCGTATTCGCTCGACATTGGAAAGCTGCACATTGTCCAATTGAATCTGGAGCCAACCTATACGGTCTCCTTCAGTACCGGTGGGGTGGGCGTGAGCGGTGAAAAAACGTATTTTGATATCTCGTCGTCAATGTCATGGCTTAAAACGGATCTGGAATCCGCAAAGGCGCGTGGCCAATACACGATCATCAACATGCACCGATATCACGGCTGGAAGGACCCTGCTATTCGCAGTGGCGAGTTTAGTAAATTGATTGCCGACAATAAAGTAATCGCACTATTTGCTGGCGATCTCCATGATCAGCTCGGGTACAAGCAGGGTGCAGGCTTCGGCAAAGTTCCACTTTTCCACAGTGGCGCCATCTTGAAAAAAACGTGGCTGCGCGTGTTGCTGGATTGGAACGAAAGCGTGGTGCAAGTCGATAGCTACAACGATCTCGATCACGTTCAGGAGTACAAATACAATATCGACACGTTCCAGAACCTCACCCCTGTTCCAGAAAAGAAAGTCAAGGTCACGATTTTCGCGGAGCGGAACTTTGCCGGGGCCAACTGTACGTTCGAGCTCGCGGCCGGAGGGTATCAGGAGATTGCGCGTGGCTGCTTACTGCGAACGCCTGTCGCCTCCATCAAGGTCGTAGACTTTGGTTTCAGCGGCAGGAGTCTGTGCCTGAGCGAAAAATATGAGTTCAGCAATCGACGCTGCTATTCCGGTGATTACGTCGGCAACTTTGACGCCGCCAGCTTATCCTCGTCTGCAGGTTTGCCGGAAAACCTGCGGTGGTTCCCCATTGGTGCAGAGACCCGCTACAACTGGCTCAGATACGACTGATAAGGGCGCCAGCCCCTCAGCCGAACGTATCGGTTCAGCGCTGCGTTCGCGGCCGATACAAGAATGTGGGCCATGGTCAGCATGTTCCTGGGCATCTGATCTGGTCCGCCAGGTGCCTACCCAGGCGTCATGGTGCTGGTGGGCAAGGTGTCAGGGCTGCGCCAGCGACTGCAGGTACTCCGAGCGGTCGTCGCTGCGTTGTGCCAGACAGGTATCGAGCGCGGCGACAAAAGCCTTGCTGCCGGGCGCTTGCCTGGAGGTTTCAAGTTTGCAGTCGGCGTCACGCAACTGCGTCCACAGGGTCTGGGCCGACTGCAGCCCAGCGTTCAACTCGCTGGCCTGGGCGGGGCTGGCGGCTTGCTCGCGGACCCGCTGCAAGAGTTCATCGAGCGCCGTTTTCAACTCACGCTCGGCCGTCTGTCGATTGAAGGCCGCGCACGCATAGGCCTGCTGATCGGTGTCGACGTTGTCGCACGGCGTGCTGTCTTCTTCACCCGCCTGGGCGCCCATCATCACGCCCATCAGGGCCAGCCATAGCATTGCTTTCATCCGTTGCCTCCAGAGGGCTTTTGAGCTGCCCGCGGGATTCTCGCAGAGGGTTCGCCCAGCGGGTAGAGCGTGCAACGAATCTTCACCGAAAACGACCTCCAGCGACGTTATCGAGACTGGCTCTCATTGCCGCAACCCGCGCCAGAGCGCCCTTTGTCGGCCCTTGACGCTTTCGGCAAACCCCCTGTCGTTTTTGTATCGGGGCGTCGCAAGTGACAGGCATATGCTGCCCCCAAAGCGCCGGCAGACGGTTTGGCGCGAACACTCAATAAAAGGGGACAGCCTGATGAGCCCAGCCGAACTTCATGCCGACAGCATCGTCATCGACGGCCTGATCATTGCCAAGTGGAACCGCGAACTGTTCGAAGACATGCGCAAAGGCGGTCTGACAGCGGCCAACTGCACGGTGTCGGTCTGGGAAGGCTTCAAGGCGACCGTCGACAGCATTGCCGCCAGCCAGAAACTCATCCGCGAAAACAGCGACCTGG
Source organism: Pseudomonas sp. (assembly GCF_032058845.1). Classification (GTDB taxonomy): domain Bacteria; phylum Pseudomonadota; class Gammaproteobacteria; order Pseudomonadales; family Pseudomonadaceae; genus Aquipseudomonas. The sequence goes on from NZ_DAMCCR010000011.1 coordinate 24,514, forward strand.
TCATGCCGGTGCGCACCACCGCCGACATCCGCAAGGCCAAGGAACTGGGCAAGACCGGCATCCTCTTCGGCTTCCAGAATGCCCATGCATTCGAAGACCAGATCGCCTATGTCGAGATCTTCAAGCAGCTGGGCGTGGGCATCGTGCAGATGTGCTACAACACCCAGAACCTGGTCGGTACCGGCTGCTACGAGCGTGACGGCGGCCTGTCGGGCTTCGGTCGCGAGATCGTCGCCGAGATGAACCGTGTCGGCATCATGTGCGACCTGTCCCACGTCGGTTCCAAGACCTCCGAAGAAGTCATCCTCGAATCCAAGAAGCCGGTGTGCTACTCGCACTGCCTGCCTTCCGGCCTGAAAGAACACCCGCGCAACAAGTCCGACGAAGAGCTCAAGTTCATTGCCGACCACGGCGGGTTCGTCGGCGTGACCATGTTCGCGCCATTCCTGGCCAAGGGCATCGACTCGACCATCGACGACTACGCCGAAGCCATCGAGTACGTGATGAACATCGTCGGTGAAGACGCCATCGGTATCGGTACCGACTTCACCCAGGGCCATGGGCAGGACTTCTTCGAGTACCTGACCCACGACAAGGGCTACGCCCGCCGCCTGACCAGCTTCGGCAAGATCATCAACCCGCTGGGTATCCGCACCGTCGGCGAGTTCCCGAACCTGACCGAGACCCTGCTCAAGCGCGGCCATTCCGAGCGCACCGTGCGCAAGATCATGGGCGAGAACTGGGTGAATGTGCTGAAGGATGTGTGGGGCGAGTGAGGCGCGGTGGGGCGGCGTTGCCGCCCATCGCGGCTAACCGGGGCGCCGGACCGGCCGCTCCTACAGGGTCCGCGTTTCGGGTTGATGCCTGTACAGGGCTTATTTAAGGGCTGAGCTGTTCTCACAGGGTTTGTGTAGTGGCCGTAGCGGCTAAAGGCCGTACCGGAGCCAGCGGAACCATGTAGAGCCCTGTAGGAGCGGCTTCAGCCGCGATGGGCCGCACAGCGGCCCCAACCCAGCCACCACGATGCCTCGACGAATCCATTACCGGCGCCTTCCGAACACCGCTTCAAACCAAAAGCCACCCTGGCTTTTATCCAATAAAAATTTTCTGGAGCTTAGTTTCCATGGCCAAGATCGCCCCGCAATTGCCCATCGAAGTCGACACCGAAACCGGCGTCTGGACCAGCGACGCCTTGCCGATGCTGTACGTGCCGCGCCATTTCTTCGTCAACAACCACAAGGGCATCGAAGAAGTCCTGGGCGCCGACAAGTACGCCGAGATCCTCTACAAGGCCGGCTACAAGTCCGCCTGGCACTGGTGTGAGAAAGAAGCCGAGTGCCACGGCCTGGAAGGCGTGGCGGTGTTCGAGCACTACATGAAGCGCCTGTCGCAGCGCGGCTGGGGCCTGTTCGAGATCCAGGCCATCGACCTGGACAAGGGCACCTGCGAAGTCAAGCTCAAGCACTCCGCGTTCGTGTACGTCTATGGCAAGTGCGGCCGCAAGGTCGACTACATGTTCACCGGCTGGTTCGCCGGGGCCATGGACCAGATTCTCGCTGCCCGTGGCAGCAACCTCCGCACTGTGGCCGAACAGGTCTATGGCGGGTCCGAAGAAGGCCACGAAGATGGCCTGTTCGTTACAAAGCCGTTGTAAGCTGGAGAAACCGTCATGGCCTTCGAAGCAATGTTCCAGCCGATCCAGATCGGCAAACTGACCATCCGTAACCGTGTGCTCTCCACCGCGCACGCCGAGGTCTATGCCACCGACGGCGGCATGACCACCGACCGCTACGTGAAATACTACGAAGAGAAGGCCAAGGGTGGCATCGGCCTGGCGATCTGCGGCGGCTCCTCGGTGGTGGCCATCGACAGCCCGCAACAATGGTGGGCCTCGGTGAACCTCTCCACCGACCGCATCATCCCGCACTTCCAGAATCTCGCTGACGCCATGCACAAGCACGGCGCCAAGATCATGATCCAGATTACCCACATGGGCCGCCGCTCGCGCTGGGACGGTTACCACTGGCCGACCCTGATGTCGCCGTCCGGTATCCGTGAACCGGTGCACCGCGCCACCTGCAAGACCATCGAGATCGAGGAGATCTGGCGCATCATCGGCAATTACGCCCAGGCTGCGCGCCGCGCGAAGGAAGGCGGCCTGGACGGCGTCGAGCTGTCCGCCGTGCACCAGCACCTGATCGACCAGTTCTGGTCGCCGCGCGTCAACAAGCGTACCGATGAATGGGGCGGCACCTTCGAAGGCCGCATGAAGTTCGGCCTGGAAGTGCTCAAGGCGGTGCGCGCGGAAGTCGGTGACGACTTCTGCGTGGGTATGCGCATCACCGGTGACGAGTTCCACCCGGACGGTCTGTCCCACGAGGACATGAAGCAGATCGCCGCCTACTACGACGCCACCGGCATGCTCGATTTCATCGGCGTGGTGGGCTCAGGCTGCGACACCCACAACACCCTGGCCAACGTGATCCCCAACATGAGCTTCCCGCCGGAGCCGTTCCTGCACCTGGCGGCCGGCATCAAGGAAGTGGTCAAGGTGCCGGTGCTGCACGCGCAGAACATCAAGGACCCGAACCAGGCCACACGCATTCTCGAAGGCGGCTACGTGGACATGGTCGGCATGACCCGCGCGCACATGGCCGACCCGCACCTGATCGCCAAGATCAAGATGGGCCAGGTCGACCAGATCAAGCAGTGCGTCGGTGCCAACTACTGCATCGACCGCCAGTACCAGGGTCTGGACGTGCTGTGCATCCAGAACGCCGCGACCTCCCGTGAATACATGGGCGTGCCGCACATCATCGAAAAGTCCACCGGCGCCAAGCGCAAGGTGGTGGTGGTCGGTTGCGGCCCTGCCGGTATGGAAGCCGCGCGCGTGGCGGCCGAACGTGGCCACGACGTGACCGTGTTCGAGAAGAAGGAGCAGATCGGCGGGCAGATCATCACGGCGTCGAAAGCGCCGCAGCGTGACCAGATCGCCGGTATCACCCGCTGGTATCAACTGGAGTTCGCCCGCCTGAAGATCGACCTGCGCCTGGGCACTGCCGCCGACGTGGACACCATTCAGGACCTGCGTCCGGACATCATCGTCCTGGCCAACGGCGGCCATCCGTTCATCGAGCAGAACGAGCACTGGGGTGCTGAAGAAGGCCTGGTGGTGAGCAGCTGGGACGTGCTCGACGGCAAGGTCGCGCCGGGCAAGAACGTGCTGGTCTACGACACCATCTGCGAATTCACCGGCATGTCGGTGGCTGACTTCATCGCCGACAAGGGCAGCCAGGTCGAGATCGTCACCGACGACATCAAGCCAGGCGTGGCCATGGGCGGCACCACCTTCCCGACCTACTACCGCAGCATGTACCCCAAAGAAGTGATCATGACCGGCGACATGATGCTGGAGAAGGTCTATCGCGAGGGCGACAAGCTGGTGGCGGTGCTCGAGAACGAGTACACCGGCGGGCGCGAAGAGCGTGTGGTCGACCAGGTAGTGATCGAGAACGGTGTGCGGCCCGACGAGCAGCTCTACTACGCGCTCAAGGAAGGTTCGCGCAACAAGGGCCAGATCGACGTCGAAGCTCTGTTCGCGATTCAGCCGCAGCCGATCCTCAGCCAGCCGGGTGAAGGCTACCTGCTGTATCGCATCGGTGACTGTGTGGCTCAGCGCAACGTGCACGCCGCGATCTATGACGCCCTGCGTCTGTGCAAGGACTTCTGATCGCAACAAATCGTGGCCACGGGCGTGGCCTCTGTGGGAGCGGCTTCAGCCGCGATTGCGTCAGGGTTGACGACGTCGTTGTCTGATCGGACGTATTCGCGGCTGAAGCCGCTCCCACAGTGGGCCAATCCCATCTTCAGAGTGGCGCAAGAATCCAGCTGTTGTGGGAGCCTCCCATGTTGAACACCCTGTTACCCATCCTGCTGTTCACGGCGCTCGCCCTGGCCGTGCTCGGCGCCTTGCGCCGCGTGCGCATGTGGCGCCGCGGTCGGCCGTCGAAGGTCAACCTGATCGGCGGATTGCTGGCCATGCCGCGTCGCTACCTGGTCGACCTGCACCATGTGGTCGAGCGCGACAAGTACATGTCCAATACCCACGTCGCCACCGCTGGCGGCTTCGTGCTGTCGGCGGCGCTGGCGATTCTGGTGCATGGCTTCGGGCTGCAGAACAAGATCCTCGGCTACGGCCTGCTGATCGCCACGGTGATCATGTTCACGGGCGCCTGTTTCGTGTTCAAGCGCCGCCTGAACCCGCCTGAGCGCCTGTCCAAGGGCCCGTGGATGCGCCTGCCGAAGAGCTTGCTGGTGTTTGCCGCAAGCTTCTTCATCGCGACCTTGCCGGTCGCCGGCATTCTGCCCGCCAACACGGGCGGCTGGGTGATGGTCGCGGTGCTGGGCCTGGGTGTGCTGTGGGGTGTGTCGGAGCTGTTCTTCGGCATGACCTGGGGCGGGCCGATGAAGCACGCCTTCGCCGGTGCCCTGCACCTGGCCTGGCACCGGCGTAGCGAGCGTTTCGGCGGTGGCCGTTCCACTGGCCTCAAGCCGCTGGACCTGGAAGACCCGACAGCGCCCCTGGGCGTGGAAAAACCCGCCGACTTCACCTGGAACCAATTGCTCGGTTTCGACGCCTGCGTGCAGTGCGGCAAGTGCGAAGCCATGTGCCCGGCGTTCGCCGCCGGCCAGCCGCTGAACCCGAAAAAGCTGATTCAGGACATGGTCGTCGGCCTGGCCGGTGGCACCGATGCCAAATTCGCGGGTAGCCCGTACCCAGGCAAACGGATTGGCGAGCACGGCGGCAGCCCGCATCAGCCGATCGTCAATGGCCTGGTCGATGCCGAGACGCTGTGGTCGTGCACCACGTGCCGGGCCTGCGTCGAGGAATGCCCGATGATGATCGAGCACGTCGATGCCATCGTCGACATGCGCCGTCACCTGACCCTGGAAAAAGGCGCCACGCCGAACAAGGGCGCCGAAGTGCTGGACAACCTCATCGCCACCGACAACCCCGGCGGCTTCAACCCCGGCGGGCGGATGAACTGGGCCGCTGACCTGAACCTGAAGCTGATGGCCGATGTAAAAAGCACCGAGGTGCTGTTCTGGGTCGGTGATGGCGCCTTCGACATGCGCAACCAGCGCACCCTGCGCGCCTTCGTCAAAGTGCTCAAGGCCTCGGGCGTGGACTTCGCCGTGCTCGGCCTGGAAGAACGCGACAGCGGTGATGTTGCCCGTCGCCTGGGTGATGAAGCGACCTTCCAGCTGCTCGCCAAGCGCAACATTCAGACCCTGAACGGCTATCGCTTCAAGCGCATCGTCACCTGCGACCCGCACAGCTTCCATGTGCTGAAAAACGAGTACGGCGCGCTGGGTGGCGAGTACCTGGTGCAGCACCACAGCACCTACATCGCCGAGCTGATCGCAGAAAACAAGCTCAACCTCGGGCAGCACAAGGGCGGCAGCGTCACCTACCACGACCCGTGCTACCTGGGCCGCTACAACGGCGAGTACGAAGCCCCGCGCGACGTGCTCAAGGCCCTGGGCATCGAGGTCCGTGAGATGGAGCGCTCCGGCTTCCGCTCGCGTTGCTGCGGCGGCGGCGGCGGTGCGCCGATCACCGACATTCCTGGCAAGCAGCGGATACCGGACATGCGCATGGACGACATCCGCAGCACCGAGGCCGAAGTGGTCGCTGTGGGTTGTCCGCAGTGCACGGCGATGCTCGAAGGCGTGGTCGAACCCCGGCCATTGATCAAGGACCTGGCCGAACTGGTCGCCGACGCCCTGCTCGAAGAGCAAGCGCCGGCGGCGGCCAGGCCGCAAACTGCCAAACGTGAACCTGCGGAGGTGCATTGATGAGCGACCTCATCCGCCGCGACCCACGCGCCGAGTGGATCGCCCGTAACCGTCTGCATCCGCTGCATGCAGCGATGCAGACCCAGCAAACCAGCTGGATGGGCCCCAACGGCCTGATACGCAAGAACACCCACGCCATCGCGGCCGGCTTCATGGGGCCCAATGGCCTCAAGCGCATCGACCGCAGCGGCGCGCAGCAGGGGACCGCCACCGGTGCCCGGCGCACGGCCGCCGCCGAAGTGCAGTTGCCGCTGCACCAGGTGGTCAATCCTGCGTTCTACATCGCCGTAGTGCCGGACATGGTCGGCGGCCGTCTCGGCGCCCATGACAAGGACCTGCTCGGCCTGGCCCACAGCCTGGCCGGCCAGGATGGGGCCGTGCTGGCTATCGTCTTCGGCGAACACAAGGAAACCGCTTTCGGCAACGCCGGCGTGGACCGTCTGTTGGTCATCGAAGGCGATGCCTTCAAAGGCTATGCCCCCGAGCAGCTGGTTCAGGGCCTGCGCGCCGTGGACAACCAGTTCGCGCCACAGCATTGGCTGCTGCCAGACAGCCGCGCCGGCGGTGGCGAGCTGGGCCGTCGCCTGGCAGCGGCGATGGGCGAGCGCCCCGCCACGCGCGTGTGGCAGGTCAAGGATGGCGAATGCATCGGCCGTGCCGGTGCCGGGCAGCAGGACATGCAGCGGCCTGCCGCACGGGTGATCCTGGCGTCTTCGGAGTGCGCCGATCCGGTCAGCGATACCCGTCATGAAGCATTGCCGGTGGAGCTGTCTGCGCCGGTGGCGCGCAGCCTGTCGCGCATCGAGGACCTGGGCTCGGTGGCCGTGGACCCGGCTGCCATCGCCATGGCCGAGGCCGAGTTCATCGTCTCCGGCGGCAACGGTATCAAGGACTGGAACCTGTACCACCAGGCCACCGCTGCACTGGGCGCCACCGAAGGCGCTTCGCGGGTGGCGGTAGACGACGGGCATATGCCGCGTAACCGTCAGGTGGGGGCGACCGGTACCTGGGTCACCGCTCGGGTCTACATGGCCATCGGGATTTCCGGCGCCATCCAGCACCTGCAAGGCATCGGTGCCTGCGACAAGGTCATCGCGGTGAACATGGACCCGGGTTGCGACATGATCAAACGGGCCGATCTGTCGATCATTGGCGACAGCACGGCGATTCTCCAGGCCTTGATCGAGGCGGTAGACAACTTCCGCAGCGGCGGCCAGCGCGACGCGGCTTGAGGGCACGAGCATGAGTACGAAAGTCATCAGCCTGGTTTCCATCGGCGCGCACCCCAGTTCCGGTCGCACCCGCCGCGCCGAGCAAGACGCCCGTGCGGTGGAGCTGGGTTTGCAGCTGGCCGGCGAGCACCTGCAAGTGGTGCATGCCGGCGATCACCGCGAAGAAGCCCTGCGCGCCTACCTGGGCATGGGGTTGGATCATCTGGACGTGCTGGAGCAGCCCGCTGGCGCCGATGTGCTGGGCGTGCTGGGGGACTACTTGCGTGATGCCGGTGCGCAATTGGTGCTGACCGGCACTCAGGCTGAAACCGGCGAAGGGTCGGGCATGCTGCCGTTTCTGCTCGCCGAGAAACTGGGCTGGCCCTTGATAGTGGGGCTGGCGGAGGTGGAGTCCATCGAAAATGGTACCGCATACGTACTGCAAGCACTGCCGCGTGGCCAGCGTCGGCGGCTGAAGGTACGCCTGCCGCTGCTGGCGACTGTCGATAACGCAGCGCCCACACCGCGTCAGAGCGCGTTCGGCCCGGCCCGTCGTGGGGTACTGGCAGCGCAGGACGTTCAGGTGGTCGAAGACGAACTGCTCGCTGAGGCGCAACTGCAGCCTGCGCGACCACGGCCCAAGCGCCTGAAGGTGATCAAGGCCAAGAGCGGTGCGGACCGGATGAAAGCGGCTACAGCAAAGGCCAGCGGTGGCAGTGGCAAGGTGATGAAAGACGTCACGGCCAAGGAAGGCGCCGACGCGATTTTGAAGTTGCTGGTGGAGGAGGGTGTGTTCCGCTGATGCAGTTCAAACCCATGAACTGACCTGCTTCCTGACTTCGTCTTCAGGGAGTGGAGTGTGCACCTCAGGCCCTGCCTTGCGTCAGGCGAGGCAGAGCCACATTGCGTGCATGGTCCACTCGCAAATATGCCAGTTAAAAACTGCAGGGCTAGATGTTAGTTATGGCACTCAATCCAATCGGAGGAGTGATCATGCAGATACATCGGTCCACAACGCCCGGTCTCATTTCGTCACCCGGCCAGCGTACAGGGACGCTTGCCTGTCATTACTCGCCTTACGGTGTATCAGCGCCTGCGAACCCTGGCTCACTGGGCTACACGGGGCAACTGCGTGATCCAGTGACGAGTGCTTATCTGCTAGGCAACGGCTATCGCAGTTACAGCCCTGGATTGATGCGATTCCAGTCGCCCGATTCGCTCAGTCCTTTTGGCAAGGGCGGGATCAATGCTTATGGCTACTGCGCAGGCGATCCGATCAACCGCATCGACCCCAACGGTCATTTTTACGGGGTGGCGGGTTTGGTGTTGAGAGGACTTGGCATGCTCTCCAGCGCGCTAACCATCGCTTACAACTTTCTCGGCCCGTTACCCACCACACGTATTTCGCTCAATGCTTCGCGCGTCAGCACGATGGGATCACTGATCAGTCTGGGAAGCTCAGCTGCGCAATATGCAGGGGTGGAAAGCGCAATTTTTGGTTCTAACCTGGGATTGACAATGAGCGCGGCCGGCACTGCGACCAGGGCCATCAACGCTGCGTTCGGATCTGGCAGCCAGCCGTTGAAACGGTTGAAAGACAATTGGAACCTGATGACCGGCGGGCCCCATCCAGTTACCGTCGATTCGCTGGCCGATTCGCTGAAAGATGTGGTCATACGTGATCGGCAACAACAACGGATCGAGAGTCAGGTAATCTTCGACGTCAACAAGAATGCCCAAGCTACAGGGATGAAAATTCGCGTGAGCGTTGAAACCGGTTTGCCCCTGCTGCGTAATAGAAGATCCCAAAGCGCCGATTGAAGCATGGCGTATCGCTGGGTGGCGTAGTGTCGTTGACTGGTTGCTACGCTGCGGATCGCATGCGAGGAGGGTAGTCATCGGCCATGAAGCGCGTCTTGTTGGCCAACTTGGAGAGCGTGGGCGCGTTCGAGAGGCTGGTGGCGATGGGTGCCCTGCGAGCAAGTGGGCTCGATGTACCTGCCTGTGCCTCGGCGCCTGCCGTTGTCTGGGCTGCTCGTGTCATCCGCGCACCGAGGGCCCGCTGCGGGAAGTGGCGTCATCGCTCAGGAAGATAAGACAAGGAGATGGATCAGACGCGTGAGCGTCAGACCCATACTCTGATTGCGTACCAGCCCGGTTGGCCTTCAGGCCGCACCTGGCGCCACAGTCACTGCGCCTTTATTTCTTTCAGATATGGCGCCGGCTCTGCCCCCAGATTGTTCAACACCCGCTGGCTGTACCAGTCGATGAAGTTCACCACACCGAACTCGTAGGTGGTCGAGTACGGCCCGGGCTGATACGCCGTCGAGCTGATCCCGCGCTGGTTCTCTTCGGCCAGGCGACGGTCCTGGTCGTTGGTGGCGTCCCATACTTTGCGCATGTTGGCCGGGTCGTAGTCGACGCCTTCCACGGCGTCCTTGTGCACCAGCCACTTGGTGGTGACCATCGACTCCTTGGCACTGATCGGCCACACGGTGAAGACGATCATGTGGTCGCCCATGCAGTGGTTCCAGGCGTGCGGCAGGTGCAGGATGCGCATCGAGCCGAGGTCCGGGTTCTGGATGCGGCCCATCAGCTTCTTGCACGCCGGCTTGCCGTCCATGGTCATGGACACGGTGCCCTTGAGCAGTGGCATGCGCACGATACGGTTACGCAGGCCATGGCTCTTGTGCAGGTACGGGATCTTCTCGGCTTCCCAGGCAGCGGAGCAGGCCGCGACCTGATCCTTGAATTCCTGGCTGGCGCGTGGATCGTTGGTGTCGTCGAACTCGAGCAGGGTTTGCAGCAGCTCCGGGTGCGAGCCATTGCAGTGGTAGCACTCGCGGTTGTTTTCCAGCACCAGCTTCCAGTTGGCCTTTTCGAACAGCTGGGTCTGCACCGCGACCTTGGTGTTCTCCATGTCGTACGGTTCCATGTAGTGGTCCAGTGTGGCCAGGAACTCGTCGATGGCTGGCGGGTTTTCCGCCAGGCTGATGAAGATGTAGCCGCCCGCCGTCTTCACGTTGACCGGCTTGAGGCCGTACTGCTTCATGTCGAAGTCAGTGCCCATCTCGGTGCCGGCGAACAGCAGGCGGCCGTCGAGCTCGTAGGTCCACTGGTGGTACGGGCAGACCAGCTTGGCCACCTTGCCTTTTTCATGCACGCACAGGCGTGAACCGCGGTGGCGGCAAACGTTGTGGAAGGCATGCACCTTACCTTCGGTACCACGCACGACGATGATCGGGTTGTTGCCGATCTCAAGGGTCAGGTAGTTGCCCTTGGCCGGGATTTCGCAAGTCATGCCGGCGATCAGCCACTCCTTGTGGAAGATCTCCTGCATGTCGATCTGGAACAGACGCTCGTCGGTGTAGAAAGGCTGGGGCAGCGAGTAGGTGCGCTCGCGGTTCTGCAGCATCTCGGCAGTGGCCTTGCGTGCAGGTTCAAGTGGATCGCCCAGGTGCAGGGTTGCGGTGACGTCCATCGTGTATTCCTCATGGCCCTCTAGGGCCGGCGAAAGGTGGCTAATCATTGTGGTGGTGCCGCAGTGCTATGACCCGGCTGCTATTGGCTTAAAAACAGCAGGTCTATTTGCGGTGGAGTGTGCGATTACTGTGGGCGAGAACCGTATCCATGGGCGACATGGCCGAATCCGTTCCCGACGCCCGAACCCTTGTCTCACGGGGCTGGTCGCGATAAGCACGCCGATGTCGTAGATAGGAAAGTGCGACCTCTCAGGCTTGAGCATTATCGCAACCATAAAAAGGCCGGTAGTCGGCCGCTGGAGATGATCATGTCCGAAACCTTCCTCAATCCGGTTACCACTCAGACCTGGGTCAACGGCCGCCACAGCGTGCGCTGCGTCAAGGTCATCCAGGAAACCTGGGACGTGCGCACCTTCTGCTTCATGGCCGACGCGCCGATCATGTTCTTCTTCAAGCCCGGACAGTTCGTCACCCTGGAACTGGAGATCGACGGCAAGCAGGTGATGCGCTCGTACACCATCTCCAGCTCGCCTTCGGTGCCGTACAGCTTCTCCATCACCGTCAAGCGGGTGCCGGGCGGGCACGTGTCCAACCACCTGCACGACACCCTGCATGAAGGCCAGGAGCTGGCCGTGCACGGCCCGGTCGGCCTGTTCAACGCCATCGACTTCCCGGCCAACAAGGTCTTGTACCTGTCCGGCGGCGTCGGCATCACGCCGGTCATGTCCATGGCGCGCTGGTTCTACGACACCAACGCCAACGTCGACATGGTCTTCGTGCACAGCGCACGGACCCCCAAGGACATCATCTACCACCGCGAACTCGAACAGATGGCCTCGCGCATCCCCAACTTCGGGTTGCACATCATTTGTGAGAAGCACGGCCTGGGTGAACCGTGGGCCGGCTATCGCGGCTACCTGAACCAGCGCCTGATGGAGCTGATCGCGCCGGACTACATGGAGCGCGAGGTGTTCTGCTGCGGCCCGACCCCGTACATGAATGCGGTCAAGCGCATGCTCGAAGGCGTCGGCTTCGACATGAGCCGTTACCACGAAGAATCCTTCGGTGCGACGCCGGCCGAAGACAAGGCCAACGCAGTCGAGAACGCCGAGCAGGCGGCCGACGCGCCGGAAGTCGATGAATCGGACCTGAACCTGGTGGAGTTCATCGGCAGCGAGAAGAGCATCCGCATTGCTCCGGGCGAAACCGTTCATGCGGCGGCAGCGAAGGTCGGCCTGATGATCCCCAAGGCTTGCGGCATGGGCATCTGCGGCACCTGCAAGGTGCTCAAGCTCGGCGGCGATGTGGAGATGGAGCACAACGGCGGGATCACCGAGGAAGACGAAGCCGAGGGTTACATCCTTTCGTGCTGCAGCGTGCCGAAGGGTGATGTGCGGATTGATTACTGAGGTGAGCACGGCGTCGAGCTGAATACCGTATCTGGAAACAGGCCGGAACAGGGCTAATGCCAGTCAGTTAAGCCGCCTTCTTGGCAATTGGGGCTGTCTTGCAGCCCATCGCGGCTAAAGCCGCTCCCAC
>NZ_DAMCCR010000011.1:36614-60451 GCF_032058845.1 Pseudomonas sp.
AAGCCTGTGGGAGCGGCTTTAGCCGCGATGGCCCGCGAAGCGGCCCCAAACGCTTAACTGATTGGCATTACCCGAACAGGGCCTGTTGTCGTTTGTGCTCAAGCGAGCCCATTTCTTGGCGTGCAAGCAGGCGATCAGCGGTGGATTTCTCGGGAACATGTTGCCGGTTGCTCGGTCAATGGGCGGCTTGACGCAGTCACCCCGATATTAATTGGCGGGGGCGCGCACTTTTCTTTATGGTGGGCGCCCTTTGCAACGACCCCGAGATAGAGCCATGTTGGAAGCCTCCCTTAATCAAATCGAGCAACTGGTCACCGACCTGCTGCAGAAGAACACCCAACTGACCGAGCAGAATGCCTCGCTCGGCCAGGAACTGGCCCAGGCCAAGGAAGAGAACGAGACCCTGCAGCTGTCGCTGATGGAGCAGGAAGAGAAGCAGGGCGCCACCGCATCGCGTCTGCAAGCGTTGCTCGAGCGCGCAGGTGCTGGCACCGTCGGCGCATGAGCTACTACTCGCGACAGGAGCAGCCGGTCAATGTCGTGTCGATCCTGGGCAACGACTATTCGATCAAGGCGCCGGAAGGCCAGGAAGAAACCCTGGGCAAGGCCGTGGGCATGCTCAATGCCGCATTGAACGAAACCAAGCGTCAGTACCCGACTTTGATCGGCGACAAACTGCTGGTCCTGGCGGCGTTGAATCTGTGTTCGCAGCAGATCGAGTTGCAGAGCGAGCACCAGCAGGCGCTGGCGCGTGCCCAGGCGCAGATCGACGCCACGGTCAATGCCATTAGCCGCAGCATCTCTGAAGGCTGATGTGATGCGGCTACGGCCTGTACGAAGCGCGCTACGAGTTTGATCTCACGGAGCCTGTTTGATTGCAGGGGTGCGCATAATCTAGCAATTTTGTCAGTGTCGGTGCGACGAGTCTTCGAGGGAGAATAAACGTACGAGCAAGCCATATTGGAGCAGGGCATGAAGCTTAGAGAGAAGTCATCAGAAGCTGGCAATGATCTTTCTGCAGTAGCCAAACGCGGAGAGAACCGACTCCAGACGCTCAGTTATTCCCCTTATGGATATGTGACAAGTGCATCAGGCAACCTATGCCTGGGCTTCAATGGTCAGCCTCTGCACGTTCAAGTCGGTGGGTACATCCTTGGGAATGGATATAGAATTTACAGCCCGGCACTGATGCGCTTCCAAGCGTTCGACCAACTCAGCCCCTTCGGGCCAGGGGGTATCAATGGTTATTGCTACACCGCCAATGATCCGGTGAATCGGCAGGATCCGACGGGTCGGATAGGTGTGTTTAGTCTTATACGCAGGGTGCTTGGCAACGATAGCTCTCGTGGAAGGTTCATTGCAAAGCCAAACTCAGGCTCCGCTTTTTGGGACGTTGAGAATCAGCTTGAACCGCATCAGGTCGGGCGGAGGTCCGGCAGCACTGATCCTGCAATTTTCCATTATGAATATGAAACTCGATCGTCTCCCAGGCGGCTGGTATCGAAAAGAGCATCTCTCGTGTCGCTTCTTCAAGAGCAAAGTCCTGCCACTGACACGTTGCTCGATGCGTTATCCGTCGCTGATAGAAAAAATTTAGCGCGGACTTCAAGATTAGCAGCGGAGGGAGTGGTCCGGTACATGGCGAGGGCAAAGTCCACACTCCAGGAGATTGTCATCGCTGAACAGCTTGCACTCACCCCAGAGCTTCAGTCTCAAGTAGCTCTCGCGGCACAAAGACATCTGCAGCGTCTTGAACCTGAGCTACACAGGAATCCGGCGCAAGCAATGGAGCAGATTCGTCAACAAATCGTCTAGCGAGCGGTTGCCACTTGAACATCACCTCTAATCACGCTCGAGACCCGTTCACAATTGATTAGCGCAAGGTTCTGAATAGGTGAAGCGGAGCAAGGATGTGCCATGTGCAGATGCTGCTCCAGCGTAGGTGGGCAAATGCGGATATACCTCAGACAAAGCCTGGCAGCGGCCGGACCCAGTTGAGGTGCGGCCAGCTCTAGGGAGAAGACTCAACTGCCTATGACGGCCTGGATGTCCGCTGCAAGCGCGCGAACTCGTGCCTCATCGGTATCCCAGGAGCACATGAACCGCGCGCCGCCGCTGCCGATGAAAGTGTAGAAACGCCAGCCTTTGTTGCGCAATGCCTCCAGCGCCGCTTCCGGCATTTGCAGGAACACGCCGTTGGCCTCGACCGGGAACATCAGTTCCACCCCCGGTAGATCGCTGACCAGGCTCGCCAGCAACTGCGCGCACTGGTTGGCGTGGGTGCCGTGGCGCAGCCAGGCGCCGTCTTCCAGGATTCCCACCCAAGGCGCCGACAAAAAGCGCATCTTCGACGCCAGCTGCCCGGCCTGCTTGCAGCGGTAGTCGAAGTCCCGTGCCAGGTCGTGGTTGAAGAACAGGATCGCTTCGCCCACCGCCATGCCGTTCTTGGTGCCGCCAAAGCACAACACATCGACGCCAGCTTTCCAGGTCAGCTCGGCAGGCGAGCAGCCAAGGAACGCGCAAGCGTTGGTGAAACGCGCGCCGTCCATGTGCAGGTGCAGGCCCAGTTCCTTGCAGGTCGCGCTGATCGCTTGCAGTTCAGCCGGGCGGTACACCGTGCCCACTTCAGTGGCCTGGGTGAGGGTCACCACGCGGGGTTTGGGGTAGTGGATGTCCTGGCGCTTGAGGGCGATTTCGCGGATGGCCTCGGGCGTGAGTTTGCCGGCGTCGGTGCGCGCGGTCAGCAGCTTGGAGCCGTTGGAGAAGAACTCCGGTGCGCCGCATTCGTCGGTCTCGACGTGGGCGGTTTCCGAGCAGATCACGCTGTGGAAGCTCTGGCACAACGAGGCCAGGGCCAGCGAGTTGGCCGCCGTGCCGTTGAAGGCGAAGAACACTTCGCAGTCGGTTTCGAACAGGCGGCGGAAGTGATCGGCCGCTTGCTGCGTCCACTGGTCGTCGCCGTAGGCGCGCTCATGACCGCGATTGGCCCGGTCCATGGCGGCCCAGGCTTCGGGGCAGATACCGGAATAGTTGTCGCTGGCAAATTGTTGGCTGTTGTCTGGCATGACGCTTGTCCTTTAAGCGAGGCAGTCCGCACTCTAAACCATCGATTCGGCCCTTGCCCACAGGCGTCGTCAGACCCTGCCTGGAACCTCTGCGGGCCTGAACGCCGGCATCTCTATTTCAACGGTTTGGCAGCTGTACTCCAACGCGTCTGATGCGCGCCGAAGAAGCATTGCCGCTGGTGCTCAGCGGCCGCTCGGTGAAAGCGCTCCAGCAATGTCGTAAACGCGCCATTGCAAGGCGTGCGCAGGCATCTGACTCGCCCGTCCCGGCCCTACCATCGCCACAAAGGGTCATTGAACCCTCCAGACAAAAAATGATCGCTGCCGGGAGATACACGATGTTCAGCAAGCAAGACCAAATCCAGGGTTACGACGACGCACTGCTGGCGGCGATGAATGCCGAGGAACAGCGCCAGGAAGATCACATCGAGCTGATCGCCTCGGAAAACTACACCAGCAAGCGCGTGATGCAGGCCCAAGGCAGCGGTCTGACCAACAAGTACGCCGAAGGCTACCCGGGCAAGCGCTACTACGGCGGTTGCGAGCACGTCGACAAGGTCGAGGCGCTGGCCATCGAGCGTGCCAAACAACTGTTCGGCGCCGACTACGCCAACGTCCAGCCGCACTCCGGTTCCTCGGCCAACAGCGCCGTGTACCTGGCCCTGCTGCAAGCCGGCGACACCCTCCTGGGCATGAGCCTGGCCCACGGCGGCCACCTGACTCACGGCGCCAAGGTGTCCTCGTCGGGCAAGCTGTACAACGCGGTGCAGTACGGCATCAACACCGACACCGGCCTGATCGACTACGACGAAGTCGAGCGCCTGGCCGTCGAGCACAAGCCGAAGATGATCGTGGCCGGTTTCTCGGCCTACTCGAAAACCCTCGACTTCCCACGCTTCCGCGCCATCGCCGACAAGGTCGGCGCGCTGCTGTTCGTCGACATGGCCCACGTCGCTGGCCTGGTCGCCGCTGGCCTGTACCCGAACCCGATCCCCTTCGCTGACGTGGTCACCACCACCACCCACAAGACCCTGCGCGGTCCACGTGGCGGCCTGATCCTGGCCAAGGCCAACGAAGAGATCGAGAAGAAGCTCAACGCGGCCGTGTTCCCTGGCGCCCAGGGTGGCCCACTGATGCACGTCATCGCCGGCAAGGCGGTGTGCTTCAAGGAAGCCCTGGAGCCAGGCTTCAAGGCTTACCAGCAGCAAGTGATCGACAACGCTCAGGCCATGGCCCAGGTGTTCATCGACCGCGGCTACGACGTGGTCTCCGGTGGCACCGACAACCACCTGTTCCTGGTCAGCCTGATCCGTCAGGGCCTGACCGGCAAAGAGGCCGACGCCGCCCTGGGCCGCGCGCACATCACCGTGAACAAGAACGCCGTACCGAACGATCCACAATCGCCGTTCGTGACCTCGGGCCTGCGCATCGGCACCCCGGCCGTCACCACCCGCGGCTTCAAAGTTGCCCAGTGCGTGACCCTGGCTGGCTGGATCTGCGACATCCTCGACAACCTGGGTGACGCTGACGTCGAAGCCGATGTGGCCAAGAACGTCTCCGCCCTGTGTGCCGACTACCCGGTTTACCGCTGAGGGAGTAACTCTTGATGAAACGCTATTCGGGCTTCGGCCTCCTCAAACATTCCCTCAGCCACCACGAAAACTGGCAGCGCATGTGGCGCACGCCGACCCCTAAGAAGGTCTATGACGTGGTCATCGTTGGCGGTGGCGGGCACGGCCTGGCGACCGCCTACTACCTGGCCAAGGAGCACGGCATCACCAACGTGGCGGTGATCGAGAAGGGTTACCTGGGCGGCGGCAACACCGCCCGTAACACCACCATCGTGCGTTCCAACTATCTTTGGGACGAATCGGCCAAGCTCTACGAACACGCCATGAAGCTGTGGGAAGGGCTGTCGCAGGACATCAACTACAACGTGATGTTCTCCCAGCGCGGCGTCTACAACCTGTGCCACACCCTGCAGGACATCCGTGATTCGGAGCGTCGGGTCAACGCCAACCGCCTCAATGGCGTGGACGGCGAGCTGCTCAACACCGAACAGGTCGCGGCTGAAATCCCGTACCTGGACTGCTCGAAGAACACTCGCTACCCGATCCTCGGCGCGACCATTCAGCGCCGTGGCGGCGTGGCCCGTCACGATGCCGTGGCCTGGGGTTACGCCCGTGCCGCCGACGCCCTGGGCGTCGACCTGATCCAGCAGACCGAAGTGATCGGCTTCCGCAAGGAAAACGGCGCGGTGATCGGCGTGGAAACCAACAAGGGCTTCATCGGCGCCAAGCGCGTCGGCGTGGTCACGGCCGGTAACTCCGGGCACATGGCCAAGCTCGCCGGCTTCCGCCTGCCGCTGGAATCGCACCCGCTGCAAGCCCTGGTCTCCGAGCCGATCAAGCCGATCATCGACAGCGTGATCATGTCCAACGCCGTGCACGGCTACATCAGCCAGTCCGACAAGGGCGACCTGGTGATCGGTGCCGGTATCGACAGCTGGGTCGGCTACGGCCAGCGCGGTTCGTACCCGGTGATCGAGCACACCATGCAGGCCATCGTGGAGATGTTCCCGATCCTCTCGCGCGTGCGCATGAACCGCCAATGGGGCGGCATCGTCGACACTTGCCCGGACGCCTGCCCGATCATCTCCAAGACCCCGGTCAAGAACCTGTTCTTCAACTGCGGCTGGGGCACCGGCGGCTTCAAGGCGACCCCGGGTTCGGGCAACGTCTTCGCTGCGAGCCTGGCCAAAGGCGAGATGCACCCGCTGGCCAAGCCGTTCTCCATCGACCGTTTCTACAACGGTGCGCTGATCGACGAACACGGCGCTGCGGCCGTCGCCCACTAATTCGGAGACAACCTTCATGTTGCACATTTTCTGTCCCCATTGCGGCGAGCTGCGCTCCGAAGAAGAGTTCCACCCCGCCGGCCAAGCGCACATCGCCCGCCCGCTGGACCCGAACGCCTGCACTGACGCGGAGTGGGGCACCTACATGTTCTTCCGCGACAACATTCGCGGCATTCACCACGAGCTGTGGGACCACGTTGCCGGCTGCCACCAGTACTTCAACATGACCCGCAACACCGAGACCTACGAGATCCTGGAAACCTACAAGGTGGGTGAACAGCCCAAGGTGACCGCTCGCGAGAACACACCCGCGCAATCGGCGGCCGTCAACGAACGGGGAGAAAACGTATGAGCCAGACCTATCGCCTCTCCAGCGGTGGCCGCGTTGACCGCAGCAAGGTGCTGAACTTCACCTTCAACGGCAAGACCTACCAGGGTTATGCCGGCGACAGCCTGGCCGCCGCCCTGTTGGCCAACGGCGTCGATATCGTCGGCCGCAGCTTCAAGTACTCGCGCCCACGCGGCATCATCGCCGCCGGCACCGAAGAGCCCAATGCCATCCTGCAGCTGGGTTCGAGCGAAGCCACGCAGATCCCGAACGTGCGCGCCACCCAGCAGCCGTTGTACTCGGGCCTGGTCGCCACCAGCACCAACGGCTGGCCGAACGTCAACAACGACATGATGGGCATCCTCGGCAAGGTCGGCGGCAGCATGATGCCGCCGGGCTTCTACTACAAAACCTTCATGTACCCGAAATCCTTCTGGATGACGTACGAGAAGTACATCCGCAAGGCCGCAGGCCTGGGCCGTTCGCCACTGCAGAACGACCCGGACAGCTACGACTACATGAACCAGCACTGCGACGTGCTGATCGTCGGTTCCGGCCCTGCCGGCCTGTCGGCCGCATTGGCCGCTGCCCGCAGTGGCGCCCGCGTGATCCTCGCCGATGAACAGGAAGAGTTCGGCGGCAGCCTGCTCGACACCCGCGAGACCCTCGACGGCAAACCGGCCGCCGACTGGGTGGCGAGCGTCATCGCCGAGCTGCAAGCCCTGCCTGAAGTGACCCTGCTGCCCCGGGCCACCGTCAACGGCTACCACGACCACAACTTCCTGACCATTCACGAGCGCCTCACCGATCACCTCGGCGATCACGCCCCGCTCGGCCAGGTGCGCCACCGCGTGCACCGTGTGCGTGCCAAGCGCGTCGTGCTGGCCTCGGGTGCTCATGAGCGTCCGCTGGTCTACGGCAACAACGACGTGCCGGGCAACATGCTCGCCGGCGCCATCTCGGTGTACGTGCGCCGTTACGGCGTGGCACCGGGCCGCAAGCTGGTGCTGTCGACCAACAACGACCACGCCTACCGCGCCGCGCTGGACTGGCACGACGCTGGCCTGCAGGTCGTCGCCATCGCCGATGCCCGTCACAACCCGCGTGGCTCGCTGGTCGAGGAAGCGCGTGCCAAAGGCATCCGCATCCTCACCTCCAGCGCCATCATTGAAGCCAAGGGCACCAAGCATGTCACTGGCGCGCGCATCGCGGCCATCGACACCGTCGCGCACAAGGTCACCAGCCCGGGCGAATGGCTCGAGTGCGACCTGATCGGCAGCTCCGGCGGCTACAGCCCGGTGGTTCACCTGGCCTCGCACCTGGGTGGCCGTCCGGTCTGGCGTGACGACATCCTCGGCTTCGTGCCGGGCGACGCACCGCAGAAACGCGTGTGTGTCGGCGGCATCAACGGCGTCTACGGCCTGGGTGACGCACTGGCCGATGGTTTCGAAGGCGGCGTGCGCGCAGCCACCGAAGCCGGCTTCCAGCCCACCACCGGCAGCCTGCCGAAAACCGTGTCGCGCAAGGAAGAGGCCACGGTGGCGCTGTTCCAGGTGCCGCACGACAAAGGCACCGCCCGTGCGCCCAAGCAGTTCGTCGACCAGCAGAACGACGTCACCGCAGCGGCCATTGAACTGGCTACTCGCGAAGGCTTCGAGTCGGTCGAGCACGTCAAGCGCTACACCGCGCTGGGCTTCGGCACCGACCAGGGCAAGCTGAGCAACATCAACGGCCTGGCCATCGCCGCACGCTCCATCGGCGTGACCATCCCGCAGATGGGCACCACCATGTTCCGCCCCAACTACACCCCGGTGGCTTTCGGCGCCGTGGCGGGCCGGCACTGCGGCCACATCTTCGAGCCGGTACGCTTCACCGCGCTGCATTCGTGGCACGTGAAGAACAACGCCGAATTCGAAGACGTCGGCCAGTGGAAGCGTCCGTGGTACTTCCCCAAGCCGGGCGAAGACCTGCACCGCGCCGTGGAGCGTGAGTGCAAGGCCGTGCGCGCCAGCGTCGGCCTGCTCGACGCCTCGACCCTGGGCAAGATCGACATTCAGGGGCCGGACGCCCGGGAATTCCTCAACCGCGTGTACACCAACGCCTGGACCAAGCTCGATGTGGGCAAGGCCCGTTACGGCCTGATGTGCAAGGAAGACGGCATGGTCTTCGACGACGGCGTCACCGCCTGCGTCGCCGACAACCACTTCATCATGACCACCACCACCGGCGGCGCCGCCCGCGTGTTGCAGTGGCTGGAGCTGTACCACCAGACCGAATGGCCGGACCTGAAGGTGTACTTCACCTCCGTGACCGACCACTGGGCCACCATGACCCTGTCCGGCCCCAACAGCCGCAAGCTGCTGGCCGAACTCACCGACATCGACCTGGACAAGGACGCCTTCCCGTTCATGACCTGGAAGGAAGGCAACGTCGGCGGCGTGCCAGCGCGGGTGTTCCGTATCTCGTTCACCGGTGAGCTGTCGTACGAAGTCAACGTGCAGGCCAACTACGCCATGGGCGTGCTGGAGCAGATCGTCGAGGCGGGCAAGAAATACAACCTGACCCCGTACGGCACCGAAACCATGCACGTGCTGCGGGCCGAGAAGGGCTTCATCATCGTCGGCCAGGACACCGACGGCTCGATGAACCCGGACGACCTCAACATGAGCTGGTGCGTGGGGCGCAACAAGCCGTTCTCCTGGATCGGCCTGCGTGGCATGAACCGCGAAGACTGCCTGCGCGAAGACCGCAAGCAACTGGTCGGCCTGAAGCCGGTCGATCCGAAGGTCTGGCTGCCGGAAGGCGCCCAGCTGGTGAACGACCCGAATCAGCCGATCCCGATGGACATGATTGGCCACGTGACCTCGAGCTACGCGTTCAACTCCCTGGGCTATTCGTTCGCCATGGGCGTGGTCAAAGGCGGTCTCAAACGCATGGGCGAGCGGGTCTATTCGCCGCAAGCCGACGGCAGCGTGATCGAGGCAGAAATCGTGTCTTCGGTGTTCTTCGATCCGAAGGGTGAACAGCAGAACGTCTGAAGACGATGCCCTGTGGGAGCGGTAATCCGGGATTCCAATTCATCTGCGAGAGATGGCTGGAGCTCCCGACGCATTCGCGGCTAAGCCGGAATGTCGGACCACCGCTCCCACAAGGTTCTGCGCACACGCTGCGGGACAGGCAACGCGGACACTGTGGGAGCGGCTTCAGCCGCGAATGCGATGGCGAATTCATCGCGCTCTTCGCGGCTGAAGCCGCTCCCACAGCCTGCGGCGTCCTCTCCCGTATGCGTCCTACAGAATTCAAGGCAGGTACCACATGAGCGCCATCAACGTCTTCGAGCAAAACCCCAGCGGCTCCGCCAAGGCCGAGTCGCCGCTGCACCACGCCGACCTGCGCAGCCTGGTCGGCAAAGGCCGTCAGAATGCAGGCGTCACCCTGCGTGAGCACAAATTCCTCGGCCACCTCACCCTTCGTGGCGATGGCCACGATGCTGCCTTCGCCAGCGCCGTACAGTCGGCCCTGGGTCTGGAGCTGCCAGGTGCCCTGAAAGTCGTCTCCAGTGGCGACACCTCGCTGCAGTGGATCGGCCCGGATGAGTGGCTGCTGATCGTCCCCGGCGGCGAAGAAGTGGCCGTCGAGCAGAAGCTGCGTGATGCTGCCGCTGGCCTGCACATCCAGGTGGTCAACGTCAGTGGCGGGCAAAGCCTGCTGGAGCTGAACGGCCCGAACGTGCGCCAGGTGCTGATGAAGTCCACCAGCTACGACGTGCACCCGAACAACTTCCCCATCGGCAAGGCTGTGGGCACCGTGTTCGCCAAGTCGCAACTGGTGATTCGCCGCACCGGCGAAGAGCGTTGGGAGCTGGTGATTCGTCGCAGCTTCTCCGACTACTGGTGGATGTGGCTGCAGGATGCCTCCTCCGAATACGGCCTGGCCATCGAAGCCTGAGGAGAACGCGCATGAGTCGGGCACCGGACACCTGGATCCTTACCGCCGATTGCCCGAGCATGCTCGGCACCGTCGATGTCGTGACGCGGCACCTGTTCGAGCAGCGCTGTTACGTCACCGAGCACCACTCGTTCGATGATCGCTTGTCGGGGCGCTTCTTCATTCGCGTCGAATTCCGCCAGCCGGACGACTTCGACGAAGCCGCGTTCCGCGCAGGCCTTGCCGAGCGCGGAGAGCGCTTCGGCATGGGCTTCGAGCTGACCGCACCTGATCACCGCCCCAAGGTGGTGATCATGGTGTCCAAGGCCGACCACTGCCTGAACGATCTCCTGTATCGCCAGCGCATCAATCAATTGGGCATGGACGTGGTCGCGGTGGTCTCCAACCACCCTGACCTCAAACCTCTGGCCGAATGGCACAAGATTCCCTACTACCACTTCCCCCTCGACCCGAAAGACAAACCCGGCCAGGAGCGCAAGGTCCTGCAGGTGATCGAAGAGAGCGGGGCGGAACTGGTGGTGCTCGCCCGCTACATGCAGGTGCTGTCGCCTGAGCTGTGCCGTCGGCTGGACGGTTGGGCGATCAACATTCACCACTCCCTGCTGCCCGGTTTCAAGGGCGCCAAACCGTATCACCAGGCCTACAACAAGGGCGTGAAGATGGTCGGTGCGACCGCGCACTACATCAATAACGACCTCGATGAAGGGCCGATCATTGCCCAGGGCGTGGAGACGGTGGATCACAGCGACTACCCCGAGGATTTGATTGCCAAAGGGCGGGATATCGAGTGTCTGACGTTGGCGCGGGCGGTGGGGTATCACCTGGAGCGGCGCGTGTTCTTGAATGCCAATCGGACTGTGGTGCTCTGACCTCCAGGTCTCGCTCCGTGCTTGACCGCCTCGCTTCAGCCCTGACGTAAAAAGACATCCCTCTGTCGTTTCCAGTCAGGGCCACCCCCTTCGACAAGACCACAATCAACTCCAGTTCAAAGGGCTGCCTGGCCCTGTTCGTTCCAGCAACACATGCCGTCCACGAAGGATGGCGCTACCCAACGCTGCACAAGTACAAATCAAGCGAGGTATGAGCATGTCTGGTAACCGCGGAGTGGTGTACATCGAGCCTGGAAAGGTCGAGGTACGGACGATTGACTACCCCAAGATGCAAGACCCGCGTGGCAAGAAGATCAATCACGGCGTGATCCTCAAGGTGGTCTCCACCAACATCTGCGGTTCCGACCAGCACATGGTGCGCGGCCGTACCACCGCCCAGCTCGGCCTGGTGCTGGGCCATGAAATCACCGGCGAAGTCATCGAGAAAGGCAGCGACGTCGAGCGCCTGCAGATCGGTGATCTGGTCTCCGTACCGTTCAACGTCGCCTGCGGCCGCTGCCGCTCGTGCCAGGAACAACACACTGGCGTGTGCCTGACCGTCAACCCGGCTCGCCCAGGTGGCGCTTACGGTTACGTCGACATGGGCGACTGGACCGGCGGCCAGGCCGAATACGTGCTGGTGCCATACGCCGACTTCAACCTGCTAAAGCTGCCGAACCGCGACAAGGCCATGGAAAAGATCCGTGACCTGACCTGCCTGTCCGACATCCTGCCCACCGGTTACCACGGTGCCGTGACTGCGGGCGTTGGCCCAGGCAGTACCGTGTACGTGGCCGGTGCCGGCCCGGTCGGCCTTGCCGCTGCCGCTTCGGCGCGCCTGCTGGGCGCGGCCTGCGTCATCGTCGGTGACCTCAACCCGCTGCGCCTGGCCCACGCCAAGTCGCAAGGCTTCGAAGTGGTCGACCTGTCCAAGGACACCCCGCTGCACGAGCAGATCATCGACATCCTCGGCGAGCCGGAAGTGGACTGCGCCGTCGACGCCGTCGGCTTCGAAGCCCGCGGCCATGGCCATGAAGGCGCCAAGCACGAAGCCCCGGCCACCGTGCTCAACTCGCTGATGCAAGTCACCCGCGTGGCCGGCAAGATCGGTATTCCGGGCCTGTACGTGACCGAAGACCCAGGTGCGGTAGACGCCGCCGCTAAGCAAGGCGCGCTGAGCGTTCGCTTCGGCCTGGGCTGGGCCAAGTCGCACAGCTTCCACACCGGCCAGACCCCAACCATGAAATACAACCGCCAGCTGATGCAGGCGATCATGTGGGACCGCATCAACATCGCTGAAGTGGTGGGTGTGGAAGTGATCAGCCTGGATAAAGCACCGGAAGGGTACGGCGAGTTCGATAAGGGCGTGCCGAAGAAGTTTGTGATCGATCCGCACAAGACGTTCAGTGCGGCGTGAGTGAGATGAAGTAACGACAAAGCTCCTCTGATTGAGGGGCTTTGTTTTTTACGTATGAACTGGATGTGATCGCGGTAGAGCACGTTCGTACCTGTACCTTGTACTGACTTAGACCTTTGCAAGGGCGTGAGGATCAAGCCAGTAGAGCTCCCACTTTTTCAAGGTTATCGGGTGTTGGCTCAGGTTGAGTCATCATCGGGCTCCTACAGCAATGTAGGAAACCCCC
The DNA here is from genome assembly GCF_032058845.1 of Pseudomonas sp. Classification (GTDB taxonomy): domain Bacteria; phylum Pseudomonadota; class Gammaproteobacteria; order Pseudomonadales; family Pseudomonadaceae; genus Aquipseudomonas. Next base: position 49,325 of record NZ_DAMCCR010000011.1, read on the forward strand.
TACGCAGATGCGCTGTTTATTCCAAGCGCATGGAAATATCCTACGAACCCTGTCGACTCCCTTCTGATTGCCCTTGGAATCCTTGCCCTCTAGGCTCAACCGGTCGCTGAATGGTTTGGCGATCGGGTGTGGAAACCTGGCAATCACAGGGCCGCCATATGGCGGTTGTACGCGGGAGGCCGTGAGGCCTGCCGGGGTTTCCTTGTGACCTGGTTTTCCACCCCGCGTACAACTGCCACCCTTACATGTGGAAACGGACGAGTGCAGTTCAAGCTCACAAGGAACTGATATGAAAAAGATAGTCCCCGATCCGCCGACCCTGAAACTGGTCGATACCCTCCACCCCGCGATCCACTCCGATCTCATTCCCCCCGATGCCCTGGCCATTGCCAGCGACCTTCTGCTTGGCATTTCAGAAGTCATCGACACCCACTGCCGCGCCAATGCCGGCGAAAAGGGCATGAAAATGCTGACCAATGCACGCCACAGTGCCGACATCGCACACGCGTTGATCGAACATGCACTGGTTCGTTTATAAGCTTTGGGGGATTAGTGCAATGAGCGATGAGCCACCTCTGAACGTCACCCTTGGTATTCGGCAGTTCAGCGAGACGGGGAAATCGGCGGCTGCCATGTTTCAAGTATCACCTGGCGTGCCGTTCGGGGAGGCCTATGAGCATGTGTCTGTGCTACTGGGTTACATCCATCATCTTGTTGCGGAAGGCGACGCGCAGGACGACCATAAACTACTGGGCGCGGCGGGTTACTTGAGTGCGTTTGCCAAGGCCATCGTGGATGACATCGAGATTGCTCAAAACGAGAGGCTTTCATTAACTCGTCTCTAGTGAGCAGCTATGTGCTAATTGGCGATGTCCGAAAACAGCAGGCTCAACATTGCTGATGCCGACCACCCGCGTGACCGGCAAGGTCAGCATTCCGGGCCTGTAGATGAGCGAACAGCCAGGTACAGAAGATGCCGCCGTCAAGCAGGGATCCTTGAGTGTTCGCTCTGATTTGAGCTGAACCAAGCAACATAACTTAAACAAAGGCCGTGCCTACTCCATGAAATACAAAAGCCAACTAACTCAGGCGATGATGTGGGATCGTCTCGAAATCGCCGAAGTAGTAGCTGCGGAATTTCATAATGCGTTTATCGAGAGGGGGCGCAAGAGTACTGCACAGTGATCCGATACCGCTGGGTTCTTTGCGGACGGGCGACACGCAAAGGCGGCCGATGTGATGGAGGTGCAGGCGATACCCCGGACCAGGCTCTGGACAGGCAGGGTCAATGCCTCAAGGATGCGCCGAAGGCGCGTCTGATTGATTGGCATAAGATGCTCACTACCGCGTGAGTCGATCGAAAAAAGGAGAAGCCTCTCTGGCTGAGGGGCTTCTTTTTGTAGATGTCCCAGGAAAGAGTAAATAGGACGGGTCAGTCATGCCCATTCCGCTGTGACAGCTGGCAATTTAAGCATCAGCGGTGGTGAACCTTAAGGCGCTGGAGCAAGTTTCCGGGTTGTCTGCCTTGGTATTGAAATAGGAACGCATGTCGTGGTTCAGTATTAATTATTACGGATAATTGTAGCATTTTCTCTGTGTCTGTTATGATTTGTCGAAGAAGGAATAACAGTTCCTAAGCCTTGGGGTTTGCGATTGTGAATAGCAAGAAGTATCTTATTTTTTTCTCATTTATTCTTATTTTAGTTAGCGATATCAATGAGTTAATATTAGCTTCCGTTTTGGTGTCAAGTTGGTATTCTGGATCCACTTCTTTAACTCTTTCGTATTTCCTCGTTATTATATTAATTGAGGCTTTTGATTCAGTGCTTAGGTTTTTGATTTTTAAGTCTATTTCAGTATCAAATACGCCTTTCGGTAGTGATTGTTTTAAATCTAGAATTTTTTGATAGTTTTTGTTGATCGTAGTTGAGTGGATGTCTATGACGGCTTTTCGCCTGTCCATGACGGTTTTTCGTGAGCGAAAAAGATTTAAGCTAAATATATAGGCGTGACCGTCGGGATCAACACGATTGATAGGGTCATTTGAACAATAGGCGTAAGCATTGGTTCCGCCCTGCTCGAATGGGCTCAAGCTATCGGCATTGTGAAATCGCATCAGGGCTGGATTGTAAGCTCTATAACCGTTGCCGAGGAGATAAAGTCCATCACTGCCCAGACGCTCACCATTGAAACCGAGAGATGAAGAATCCTCCATATGACGGCTGAACCCGTAGGCGCTGTAGGTTTGAGTATGCTCAAGCGTAGTTCCGATTACAGAATTTAGCTGATCTACACGCAGAGGCTGTGAAACCCTTGTAGAGCGTGATTCGCTGATTTTTGAGATAGGTGCTTCCAAGCCGCAGAAGAAACGGAGGTCATGCAACTTAGATTTCGCTACCGCGAGTCTGTTGGATTGAAAGAAATATGATTCGCTGACTGCTTTGAAAGTCATGGTTTTACTCCGCTGGATGCCACGAGCATCTAGATGATTGGTGGGTTTAAATTTTTGATCCTCGCGAGGAGAAATACAACTGTAAAAAATACCAGGTGCTGGCTAGAATTCTGCGAGATACAGCCGCTCTCGGACTCAGGAGTTTTGCTAAGTGCGGTGCTTGGTTTACAGAAGAAATGTTCGAGTAAAACTTGGTTTACAGACCGAGGGTTTTGATTGCGGAGGCGACCTTCGCGTTTCAAAACTGCTGATAATGGCAGGTACGTCATTGGGCTTTTTTATCCCAGCTCGGTGACGGGGCTACAATGATCATTACTCAATCGCCTTGACGGCCACAGGTTATGATAAACATGCATAATCACTCATGCATCCCGGAATTCGACATTATCGGAAACTAAGGTCGATACTTCAAAGCCAAAGGTTTTAGATTTTTCAGTCATCTATGGAAAGGGATTTGTTAATGGCCAAGCGCTACGAACTTTCGGATGAAGGCTGCGATATGATCAAGGACGCTTCATACCGACCGACACGGGCTCTAGTCTAAAGTATGAGGGTTGCTTGCGAAACACCACACTAGCTGGGTGGCGATTAAGAGCCACCACGTAGTAAGCTCGGATGGGGCCTGCCAATCCGTGTAGTGCCAAACTTTATGTACTCATAAATGTCGAGACCGTGTAGGGATATGTTTCCATGAAATTAAATTGGTTTTGAAATTTTCAAAATTCCTTGGTTTTAAATTGTGGCTCTTCTCATTCTGACTGCAACCTTAGATGTGTTAAAGTCCAAATCTATCATGGAAGATGTACTTGCAAAAGGTGCGCTAGGAGTATAGCTGTCGTTATTGGGATTTAATGAGATTATGCTCGCTCTTGGAGCGGAGGGGCCGTAGTCAGATACAGTGGATAATATGCTGAAGCGCGGTGCACTGGGGCTGTACAAACCGGAACCTGAAATTGTTGACATTACGCTGAGTCGAGGGGCACTCGGAAGAAATGCTCCGGAAGCTTTGAGTACGGAGTCGTATGCCTCTTGATATTTTGCTTGTATTTTATCTCTTTTATCGATGAGCCTAAGAATTGAATTTTTCGTTCTGTCGGCATCCTTCTCCATGGTTTTTAGTAATTTAATTGAATTTGAGGGAGCTGCTCCTGATCTACTATAGATCCTGTTCACGTTGTCGCTGCCGGCTTGATATATGTTGTCAAGTTCTTCGAGGTACCTAATCTTTCTGTTTATTTCCAAATTCTTTAATGATAGTTTAGTGCTGTAGTGCCTAAGGTTTTGATTGGAGGGGCGATTAGCGCCGCTGAATATAGGGAGCATAGGCATATGACCGCTTGGGTCAGAGTAATTTATTGGGTCGCCCATGCAGTAGCTGTAAGAGTTAATGCCTCCTTCATCAAATGGGCTTAGGTTGTCCGGTGAGGTGAATCGCATTGTTTTCAAGTCGTACATGCGATAACCCATACCCAGCAGGTAAAAATCAGATTTTTCTTCGAGGAACTCGCCATTGAAGCCAAGTCGAGAGTTTTCAGGTAAATCTACAGCTAGGTATCCATAAGCACAATAATTTTGATATTTATGGGTTTCCAATCCTTCCATGATAACTACGGTTCCAGCTTTGTCTACGGCATATATTTTTTTGCTTGTAGCAGATTTTCGATCGTACTCTTGAACGGCTAAGGGTTGAGTCGGGGTGCGGAAGATTTTTTTAGTGAACTCTTCTTCTATAGTGACTAGGCTCATGTTCTGATAGAAGAATTTCTTTAAACCTGAATGTTTCCTCATTTTTTCTCCTCACCTGTGGTGGCGTCGTCATTTAAAATGACACTGGTTCACCAAATTATGGGGCAAGGGGATTATTTGGATACTGGTAAAAGTGCTAGGTTCTGTCTGAAAACAGATGTCGCAGACACCGCATGACACAAGCCAGCCAGACCATCCCTGCATCACTTGTTGCGAGCTTGTTGTAGCGAGTCACGATCCTTCGGTTTTCTTTCAGCCAGCCAAACACGCGCTCAAACACGTTTCGTGGCCGGTATTCAGGCGGATCAAACAGGCGAGGCAGTCCAGGCTTAGGTTTGCGCTTCATCGACCGCAGAGGGATAACCGGCTGCATGCGGTATCGGTCGCAGTAGCGCCGCAGCGCCTCTGCGTCGTAGCCTTTGTCAGTCAGGAGCCAGCGACAGCGCTTACAAGGCCGACCGCGTTTGCTTGTCGGGATGCTGATCTCATCCATTAGGGGTTGGGCATAGCTGATATCACTGGCTTGACCGCCAGGCAGCAGAAAGCGCAATGGCAAGCCGTTGGAATCACAAAGCATATAGATTTTGGTCGTGAGACCACCACGGCTGCGGCTTAGAGCGTGGTCTGCAGGTTCATCACGCCCCCTTTTTTACCTGCACCTGCTGAGGCACGGGTTGCGCGAACGGCGGTTGAGTCGATCATCCAGGTCTGTAAACCGATGAGGCCTTGATCGTTGAGCTTGAGATGCAGTCGGCTGAGCATCTGATCGAATGTTCCGCGATTTCACCACTCGCGGAATCGGTGGTACACCGTTCGCCAAGGCCCGAAATGCTCGGGCACGTCGCGCCATGCGGCGCCTGAGCACAGTAACCACAGCACACCGTCCAGCATCAGGCGGTCATTTGATTGGGGTCTACCTCGGGTGCTGGTAGGGGGGAAGAGATCGGAAATCACATCCCATGCTTCGTCCGACAATTCGTAGCGCTTGGCCATCACAGAATTTCTTTTCGTAGATGGCTGAAAACCTCACAAAATTTGAGCTTTCAAAGGGCAAAAGTTCGGATTCTCGCAATTTCAGACAGGACCTAGGCAGCCTGTGAGTCGCGCGGCTTTCGCGACCTTGAGGTTTCATAAGCTAGGATCAGTCCATCAGGCGTATCCGGCGTGGAAAGCTGCTTCTGACATAATCAGGTACGCCAGCAACAGCTCGTCCAACCTGGGCCGATGCCTTGGATAGTAGGCCGTGATAGAACGGCTCTGGTACCTTAGGCTCTGTATGAAAAGCCTTGATACTCGTTCATGCTGCGTTGAAAACCGGCTGGATCGCCAGCCCAGACTAGGCGTCCCCGTCGCAATGCTCATGTACTCCAGTACAGTCGAGCGCGACCCCGGCCGTTCCTCGCCGGTTTTTGCGGGGCCGCCACCGGCCTTGCCCGACCTTCGTCTCAAGACTTTTCGTACAGAGCCTCGCGCTCAGCGAATTGCAATACGCAATGATCCAATTCGCTCATCCTTCTCTGCCCACAACCCATTTACCCACCCCTGCACCGCTTGCCTAAAATCCGGATCGTTCTCGTAATCCCCCGCCCACCACTGCGGGTCCAGCTCACGCACCTGAATATCCACGATCACCCGCTCAATGCTGCCACTGAGCAAATCCCAGAACCCCGGTGCCTTGTCGCCGGGATAGACAATGGTCACGTCCAGCAGTGCGTCGAGCTGCTCGCCCATGGCCGCCAACACGAAGGCGATCCCGCCCGCCCTCGGCTTGAGCAGGTGGCGATACGGTGACTGCTGTTCGGCATGTTTGGCGGGCGTGAACCGCGTCCCTTCCAGGTAATTCACGACATTCACCGGCTGGCGCTTGTACAGCTCGCACGCTGCTTTGGTGATCTCCAGGTCCTTGCCCTTGAGCTCTGGATGCTTGGCGAGAAACGCCTTGCTGTAGCGCTTCATGAACGGGTAATCCAGCCCCCACCAGGCCAGCCCCAGCAACGGCACCCAGATCAGCTCGCGTTTCAGGAAGAACTTGAAGAATGGCGTACGGCGGTTCAGCGCCTCCATCAGCGCTGGAATATCGACCCAGCTCTGGTGATTGCTCACCGTCAGGTACGACGTGTCTCGGCGTAGGTTCTCGGCGCCGCGAATGTCCCATTGCGTGCGCACGCACACGGCGAAGATCAGCTTGTCGACCTCGGCCCAGGTCTCGGCCATCCACATCACCCCGGCCGAGGCGTAGTCGCGGTAGCGGCCCTTGAGCACCAGCTTGATCAGCGCGAAGGCCAGCAGCGGGACGATCATCACCAGAGTATTGATCAGCAGCAGGAGGGCGACACAGGTGCCGGTCAGCAGACGGCGCATAGGGAAACCTTTGTAGTGGAGTGGCTGGGCGCAATCATAAGCAGCGAGGCGTGCTTCGCCAAATGTGCAGCGGGGATCGTTGCCCGTAAATGTTTCAGGGTATGTTTTTGCCCGGACGTCGAACCTCTGGCGTGGCGATACTCTAAGCAAGCAACTCTCTGAAGGAAGCCTGCCCTGTGAAACCACTGCTTGCCCTGCTGACGCTGGTCGCTCTCCCGGTCATGGCCGCCGACCCTACGCTCTATGGCCGCTACGAGAACATCAAGGTCATGGACATCGGCCAGACCTTCCAGGCCAAGATGGACACCGGCGCCTATACCGCTTCGCTGTCGGCCAAGGACATCGAGCGCTTCACCCGTGATGGCGACAAGTGGGTTCGCTTCCGCCTGGCGACCGAAGACGCCGATGACAAGGTGTACGAACACAAGGTCGCGCGCATCAGCAAGATCAAGAACCGCACCGAAGAAGACAGCGAAGGCGACGCGCCGGAAACCTCGAGCCGCCCGGTGGTGGACCTGGAGCTGTGCCTGGGTGATGTGAAACGCACCGTCGAGGTCAACCTGGTGGACCGTAGCAGCTTCAACTATCCGTTGTTGATCGGCGCCAAGGCCCTGCGCGAGTTCAAGGCGGCGATCAACCCGGCCGAGAAGTACACGGCGGGTACGCCCAAGTGCTGAGGGGTTGAGCGTTAAGCTGCAAGTCAAAGCACGCTAGAATCCGCGTTTGCCGGATACTTTCAGGCAGACGCGCTTCGTTGTTCGCGACCCCTGAAAACAGGCCGAGTGGCAACCGCGATGGGTGTTTACTCGCAGCTCACCGTTTAGCCGAAGGCCGCCATGCCCCATATCCTGATCGTCGAAGACGAAGCCGCCATTGCCGACACACTCATCTATGCCCTGCAGGCCGACGGCCACACCACCGAGTGGATGACTCTGGGCGGTTCCGCGGTCGAGCGCCAGCGTGAGCAACCGGCAGACCTGATCATCCTCGACATCGGCCTGCCGGACATCACGGGCTTCGAAACCTGTCGGCAACTGCGTCGTTTCACCGAGGTGCCGGTGATGTTTCTGACGGCGCGCAATGACGAGATCGATCGCGTGGTGGGCCTGGAGATCGGCGCTGACGATTATGTGGTCAAGCCCTTCAGCCCGCGTGAGGTCACGGCGCGGGTGCGCGCCATTCTCAAGCGCATGGCGCCGCGTGCCGAGCCTGCGCCTGCAGCGACAACGCCCGCACCGCTGCAGCTTGACACCCTGCGCATGCTGATCAGCTACCACGGTCAGCCATTGACGCTGACCCGCCATGAGTTCCGCCTGCTGCAATGCCTGCTCGAACAGCCGCAACGGGTGTTCAGCCGCGAGCAGTTGCTCGATGCGCTGGGGGTGTCTGCCGATGCGGGGTACGAGCGCACGGTCGACAGCCACATCAAGAGCCTGCGGGCCAAGCTGCGCCAGGTCAGCGAAACCGGCGAGGCCATCCAGACCCATCGAGGGCTGGGCTACAGCTACAACCCGGAGCAGGCCTGATGCGTCTGGGGATGCGTATTTTCCTGGTGTATTTCCTGTTCGTCGGGCTGGCCGGCTACTTTCTGCTCAGCACTGTGCGCGAGCAGATTCGCCCGGTGGTGCGGCAGTCGTCCGAAGAAACCCTGGTCGACACCGCCAACCTGCTGGCGGAAATTCTTCACGATGATCTCAAGGCCGGCACGCTGGCGCAGGGCCGCTTGCCCGCGCTGCTCAAGGCTTATGGCCTGCGCAGCCCCGGCGCGCAGATCTGGGGGCTGGGCAAGGATCAGGTCAGCCACCGGATCTACGTGACCGATGCTCATGGCGTGGTGCTGCTCGATTCGAGTGGCGAGGCGGTGGGCAAGGACTACTCGCGCTGGAACGACGTCTACCTGACCTTGCGCGGCCAGTATGGCGCGCGTTCCACGCGCAGCATCGAGGGCGATGAAAGCAGTTCGGTGATGCACGTCGCTGCACCGATTCTCGATGATGGGCAGATCATTGGCGTGGTCACCGTGGCCAAGCCCAACCAGTCGCTGCAACCCTACATCGATCGCTCCGAGCGCCACCTTTTCACGCTGGGTCTGGCCTTGATCGGCCTGGGCCTTCTGGTGGGCGCGATGCTGTCCTGGTGGCTGGCGCGCTCGTTAAGACGCCTGACACGCTATGCCCAGACAGTGAGCGCCGGCGAGCGCGCCGAACTGCCCCATTACAAGGGCGGCGAGCTCGCGCAACTGGCCCACGCGGTCGCACGCATGCGCACCGAGCTGGAAGGCAAGGCCTACGTTGAGCGCTATGTCCACACCCTGACCCACGAGCTGAAAAGCCCGCTGGCCGCCATCCGTGGTGCCGCCGAGCTGTTGCAAGGCGACATGCCGGCGGCGCAGCGGGCGCGCTTTGCCAGCAACATCGAAGGGGAGAGCGAGCGCTTGCAGCAGATGATCGAGCGCTTGCTGGACCTGGCCCGCGTCGAGCAGATGCAGCGCCTGGACGATGAGCAGTCGATCACCCTGGCCAGCCTGCTGGAGGCGCTGCTGGCGGCGCATGGCCCGCGTATTCAGGCCGCCGGCTTGCAAGTGCGTCAGCAGGTGCCGGCGGCGCTCAAGGTGAAGGGCGATCCGTTTCTGTTGCGCCAGGCGGTCAACAACGTGCTGGATAACGCGCTGGACTTCACGCCGGCTGGCGGCGCGTTGCTGTTCGAGGTAGTGCGTGACGAGGCGTGGGTGGCAGTGAGCCTGTTCAACCAGGGGCCGGCGATTCCCGATTACGCATTGGGCCGGGTCAGCGAGCGCTTCTACTCGTTGCCGCGACCGGCCACCGGGCGCAAGAGCACCGGCCTCGGGTTGAATTTCGTGGCCGAGGTGATGCACCTGCATGGCGGCGAGCTGCGAGTGCAAAACCTCGGTGAGGGCGTGCGTGTGAGCCTGTGTCTGCCGCTACGGCGGCTGGTCTGAGCGGGTCTGCCTGTACAGGATTCCGGTAGATCCCGGGTGTTGGATCGCCGAGGCGTTCAGGTATGCCTGCAACTCGCATTGCGACCAGTGCCCTGACGCCGTTCGCCACACAGTCTTCACACAACCTCCACAGACACTCCCCACTGGCTCCACGGCGGCGGCGCAGGCTGCGCTCATCGCCCATCGGAGCTGACACCCATGAACAAGACCCTAGGATTCAAGCTCGGCATGATCGCCTTGCTGATGCTGTTGCTGCTCATACCGCTGCTGATGATCAGCGGCCTCATCACCGAGCGTCAGCAGCAGCGCGACAACGTGCTGCGCGACATCGGCCAGAGCGCCAGTTTCGAGCAGCAGATCGCCGGGCCCATGATCGTCGTGCCCTACCGCAAGACCGAACGCCGCTGGGTCGAGAAGGAGGGCCACAGCGTGCCGGAGACGCGCACCGTCAGCGGCCTGTTGTATGTATTGCCGGAAACCTTCGACGCCGGCCTTGGGGTGGACACCGAGCTGCGCTCACGGGGGATCTATCAGGCGCGTCTGTTCCACGCCAAGGGCACGCTCAGCGGGCGCTTCAAGGTGCCGGCGAACTGGGGCGTGGAGGGGAACGTCGAGGACTACCGCTTCGACACGCCGTTTCTGGTAGTGGGCATCAGTGATGTGCGCGGCATCGAGAACCTGCCCGCGCTACGCCTGGGCGAGCGCACCTTGCCGTTCGAGGCCGGTACCGGGCTGGACTGGCTGCAAGGGGGTATTCACGCGCCGCTGCCTGAACTGAACCTGCACCAGGGCGGGGAACTGGACTTTGCCGTCGATCTGGCCCTGCAGGGCACCGGCCAGCTGCATGTGGTGCCGGTCGGGCGCAGCAGCGCGGTGAGCGTGCAGGCCAACTGGCCGCACCCGAGCTTTATCGGCAACTACCTGCCCAACCGCCGCGAGGTGACTGCCAGCGGCTTCACCGCGCAGTGGCAGACGTCATTCTTTGCCACCAACCTCGAAGACGTGCTGCGCCGCTGCACCGCAGACCAGGGTTGTGCAGGCTTCGAGGGACGCGCCTTTGGCGTGAGCTTCATCGATCCGGTGGACCAGTACCTGAAGAGCGATCGGGCCATCAAGTACGCGGTGCTGTTCATCGGCCTGACCTTTGCCGCGTTCTTCCTGTTCGAGGTGCTCAAGGCCCTGAGCGTGCACCCCATGCAGTACGCCCTGGTAGGGGCGGCACTGGCGTTTTTCTACATGCTGTTGCTGTCGCTGTCCGAGCACCTGGGCTTCGCCCTGGCCTATGGCCTGTCTGCGACCGCGTGTGTGCTGCTGATCGGCTTCTACCTGAGCCATGTGTTGCACAGCGCAGGGCGAGGGGTGGGTTTCGCGGCGGGGCTGACGCTGCTCTACGCGCTGCTGTACGGCTTGCTCAGCGCCGAAGACTACGCGTTGCTGATGGGCTCGCTGCTGTGCTTCACGCTGCTCGGCGTGTTCATGGTGCTGACGCGGCGGCTGGACTGGTCGCGGGTGGGGAGGGCGTGATGCGCGAGGACAAGCTGATCGGGCGGTGGTTGGCGGAGCGGGTGGGGGCCTTGTTTCAGCGGGCCGCGGGTGCTGGCGCGGCGGC
>NZ_DAMCCR010000012.1:0-1120 GCF_032058845.1 Pseudomonas sp.
TGCCTGTGCAGCCCACGGCGTCATCAGCGCCGCTGCCGGCCACTGCGTCGTCCAGCGCGATGCCTGCGCCACTACCGGCTACCGCCTCGACCGCTGTGGCAGTCGTGCCCTTGCCGACCACGCTGTCGCCAGCCCCGAGTGCGGCTGCGACCCCGGCGCTGGGCAGCGCACCGCTGGTCACCCTCGGTGAGGACGATGAGGTGTTTCTGGTGGGTGACTCACTGATGCAGGGGGTGGCCCCACACCTGGCCAACAGCCTGCTGCGCCGGCACAGCATCCGTACCCTCAACCTCAGCCGGCAGAGCACCGGCCTGGCCTACCCCGGGTTTTTCAACTGGCCCAGAACGGTCACCGACACCCTCGCGCAACACCCACGCGTGCGCCTGATGATCGTGTTCCTCGGCCCCAACGATCCGTGGGACATGCCGCAGGGCAAGGGCAAGCCTTTCGTGTATTTCAAGTCACCGCAGTGGGAAATGATCTACCGCGAGCGTATCAATGCCATTCTCGATCAGGCCCGCGCGCGCCATGTGCAGGTGATCTGGGTCGGGCCGCCGAACATGGGCACGCCGCGGCTGTCCACGGCCATGGCGTACTTGAGCGGCCTGTATCAGCAGCAGACCGCGCTGTATGGCCAGCACTTCGTTTCCGCCAACCCGTTCCTGGGCTATCAGGACGAGCAGTTCTCGGCGACGGTTCAGGGCCCTGACGGCAACCCCGTCAAGGTGCGCATCGACGATGGCATCCACTTCACTATCACCGGCCAGAAAATGATCGCCGCACAACTGCTCGGCCTGATCGGCTTTTCTGGCCTGACCGTTACAGGACACTGACATGCGCCTATGGCATCCCCTCGCGGCTGCGGCCCTGATCCTCAGCGCCACCCCCGGCTGCAGCGCCGATGCCGGCAAGGCGGCGACAACGCCCCCGGCCAAGCCCGTGGCGGCCAAGCGAGCCGCCGCACCGCGCGACAATTTCGCCGTCCTGGCCGGCAAGCTGTGCAATGCCAGCCGCGCACCGGTGAGCATCGTGCAACTGGGCGATTCGCACACCGCCGCCGACCTCTTCAGCGGTGAATTGCGCACGCTGCTGCAGGCGCGCTATGGCGACGGCGGCATTG